>NZ_JAULLI010000014.1:0-48718 GCF_030518115.1 Ligilactobacillus sp. 110_WCHN | reverse complement strand
AACTTCGTAAAAAAAACAGGATGGACAACATTGTCCATCCTGTTTTTTCGTCTTTAATTAAACACGAGTAACCTTACCTGATTTCAAGGCACGAGCAGAAACCCAAACCTTCTTTGGCTTACCATCAACTAAGATGCGAACCTTTTGCAAGTTTGGCTTCCAGCTACGGTTTGTTTGGTTCAAAGCGTGTGAACGCTTCTTGCCGAAAGTTGTCTTCCGACCGGTTACAAAATCTTTAGCCATTTTGATTTCCCTCCTTTACCTTTACGATCTTAAAAATAAAGATTCTTTATTCACTAGACTAAATTATCATACATAAAGTATGATTGCAAGATTTTTCTGTAAAGTAAATTAACTTGTCAGCTAAAATCGATTTTTGTGCTATGATAATATAGTGCTTATTTAAATATCCTGAATGGTGTTTAATTGGCTTTTTTTTCAAAATTGCGTATGATACAATGGCGATAACGATTATTGTCATAAATAAGGAGGCAAATTCGAATGGCAGTGAAGATTCAAAACCAACTCGGTAAAATTGATATTAGTAACGATGTAATCGCAACTGTTGTCGGTGGAGCTGCAACTGAAATTTTTGGAATTGTCGGCATGGCAAGTAAAAATCAAATTCGGGATAATTTAAACGAAATTTTAAAACGGGATAACTACTCAAAGGGAGTTGTTGTTCGTCAAACAGACGACGGGATCGTAATCGATGTTTATATTATTGTCGGTTACGGAACGAAGATTTCAGAAGTTTGCCGAAATGTTCAAGAAAAAGTTAAGTATAATCTGGACTCAATGCTTGGGGTAACAGCCAAGGCAGTTAACGTGATCGTTCAAGGCGTAAAGGTTATTGAAGATTAACGTTGTGGGTACCAAGGAGGATTTTGAAGGTTGAAAATTTCAAAAATTACTGAAAATGAATTCCGCAAGATGATTGCGGTTAGTTCAAATCGGTTAAATAATAATGCGGAATTTATTAATTCATTAAATGTCTTTCCAGTTCCGGATGGTGACACTGGGACTAACATGAGTCTTTCATTTGCAAGCGGTGCAAAGTACGTTTCAGAATCGACATCATCAAGTGTTGGCGAACTTTCACAAGCCCTTGCAAAGGGATTGCTGATGGGCGCCCGCGGAAATTCAGGCGTTATTCTTTCACAAGTCTTTCGCGGATTCAGCAAGAACGCTGCAGCCAAAACGGAATTGACCCCCGCAGACTTAGCTGATGCTCTTGTTGCGGGAGTTCAAACGGCATATAAAGCCGTTATGAAACCGCAAGAAGGAACGATTTTAACGGTTGCCCGGAAAGCTGCCGAAGCTGCAACGAAGACCGCCAAAACATCGGATGACTGTGTAGAAGTCATGGAAGCGGCCTATGAAGCTGCTGAAGCTGCATTGAAGACGACCCCTGACTTATTACCAGTCTTAAAAGAAGTCGGCGTTGTTGATTCTGGTGGTCAAGGATTGACTTTTGTTTACCAAGGATTCTTTGATGCTTTATCAGGAAACGTCCGGGACGAACAGGAATATCATCCAACTCCGGCTGACATGGATGACATGGTGAGTGCTGAACACCATAAGAGTGTCCAAAGTCAATTGAACACGGAAGATATTCAATACGGTTACTGTACTGAAATTATGGTGAAATTAGGTGCTGGCCGGTTAGTTGATGAAAAGTTCGATTATGATACTTTCCGCGGCTATCTTTCAGAAATTGGAAATTCACTTTTGGTAATTGCGGATGATGAAGTGGTTAAGGTCCACGTGCATACTGAACAACCGGGGAAAGTTCTTTCGTATGGCCAAAAATTTGGTTCATTGATCAAGGTTAAGGTTGATAACATGCGGCTTCAACACGAAACGATCCTTGAACAGGATAAAGAAGCTGAAGAAGAACAACAGGCTGAAATTAATCAAATTGCCGGCGATTATGGCATTATTGCCGTTGCTTCAGGCGATGGCCTTGCCCAATTATTCCACAGCGTTGGGGTGACCCAAATTATTCAAGGCGGGCAAACGATGAATCCAAGTACAAAGGACATTGTGGATGCCATTAATGCGACGGGCAAGGATAAGGTAATCGTTTTACCGAACAACAAGAACATTTTCTTAGCAGCTGAACAAGCAGCCGATGTTGCGGATGCAAACGTGAAGGTTGTTCATACCCGGTCAATTACTCAAGGATTGAGCGCAATGATCAACTTCAATAAAGAAGTTGACATTGATGAAAATGTGGCTGCAATGGAAGAAGCCCTTGATGATGTAATTTCTGGTCAAGTAACGGTTGCGGTCCGCGATACAACAATCGATGGTCAAGAAATCAAGAAAGATAACTATATGGGAATTGTTGATGGCTCGATCAAGGTCACTGATCCGGACCGCAAGAAAGCAACGCTTGAAATGGTGAAAGCAATGCTTGATGATGATAGTGAGGTGATCACGATCATCTACGGTGCAGACGCTGATCAAACCGAAGCCCAAGCAATTGCCGATGAGATCCAATCATGGGATGAAGATTATGAAATCGAAATTCATGAAGGTGATCAACCGGTTTACCCATATTTGATTTCGGTTGAATAATAAAATTTAAAAATTCAAGTGGAGGCTGGACGATTGGACAGCCTCCTTCCATATTCAGGAACGGAAAGGAGGAATCAGCAGAATGGCGCGCAGTTTAAATGATCCGGTGACAATGTTAAAAGGCGTTGGTCCTAAAAAGGCAGTCGCATTGAATAAACTCGGCATTTCAACGATCGATGACCTTCTTACTGATTATCCGTTTCGTTACGATGATTTGGCAGTTAAGGATCTATCTGAAATTAGTGAACAGGAAAAGGTGACCTTAAAGGGAACGGTGGCTTCGGAACCGACTGTGATTCGGTTTGGTCGGCGCCGTAACCGATTGAATTTCCGTTTGTTAGTGGAACATCAAGTGATTATGGTAACTTTTTTCAATCAACCATACTTGAAATCAAAGGTTCAGTTGGGTGCTTCGCTTGCGGTTTATGGCCGGTATAATGCTAAACGACAAAGTTTTACAGGAATGAAGATCATTCCAGTCGGGCAGCAAAATGATTTTAAGGGTGTTTACCGGGCTTCAAAAGAATTGAAAGCCAACCAAGTGCAAAAATTGGTAGAGCTTGCATATGACCAGTATCATGATGTGATTTGCGACCTTGTGCCGCTTTCGTTGCGCAATAAATACCGGTTGGAACCGCGGCAGCAGATCATTCATGATATGCATTTTCCAACCAATAAAAGGCAAGCTGATCTGGCTCGGCGATCCGCGATTTTTGAAGAGTTTTTCCGCTTTCAGGCCGGGTTGCAGATGCTGAAAAAGGAAGATCGCCAAAATCAAGGAATTGCGATCAATTATGATAATCAAAAATTGAAGCATTTTATCGGCCGGTTACCATTTGAGTTAACGAATGCGCAAAAGCGGGTTGTTAATGAAATTTGTCGCAACATGCGTGAACCGTTGAAGATGAATCGCCTGTTACAGGGAGATGTTGGTTCTGGGAAAACAATAGTTGCGGCCATTGCGATGTATGCAGCGGTAACGGCGGGCTTTCAGACAGCATTAATGGCGCCAACTGAAATTTTGGCCCAGCAGCATGCTGAAAAATTAAGTAAGTTATTTGCCCCGCTGGGAATTAACGTCGGTTTAATGACGGGAACAACGGTCAGCAAAGTAACCGCCCGGCGTGAAATGTTGAAACATTTGGCGAATAATGACCTTCAAATTGTGGTTGGAACCCATGCGTTGATTCAGGACGATGTTGTTTTTGAGAATTTAGGGTTAGTGATTACGGACGAACAGCACCGTTTTGGGGTTAATCAACGGAAGAAACTCCGGGAAAAGGGACATAATCCGGATGTATTGGCAATGACGGCGACCCCGATTCCGCGGACGTTGGCGATTACCACGTATGGCGAAATGGACGTTTCAATCATTGATGAATTGCCACAAGGTCGGCAGCCGATCGAAACAACGTGGTTACGGAAAAAGCAAACGAATGAAGCGTTGAAGTTCATGGAACGGCAGCTAAATGATGGCGCCCAAGCATACGTTGTGTCGCCATTAATTGAAGAATCCGAAATGCTGGATCTGCAAAATGCCGAAGAAGTTTACCAAAAACTTCAGGACTATTTCAATGGACGGTTTAAGATTGGACTGTTGCATGGACGCTTGAAACCGGATGAAAAGGAAATGGTCATGCAAAAGTTCAAGGATCATGAATACGATATTCTAGTTTCAACGACCGTCGTTGAAGTCGGGGTTGATGTCCCGAACGCGTCGATCATGATGATCCTTGACGCTGACCGGTTTGGACTGGCACAGTTGCACCAGTTGCGCGGGCGGGTCGGCCGGGGTAAACGGAAATCATATTGTTTTTTGATTGCTGATCCGAATAGTGATTATGGCAAAGAACGAATGAAGACGATGGTTTCAACGACGGACGGGTTCGTAATTGCGCAACGCGACCTTGAACTTCGGGGACCAGGAGACGTTCTTGGAACTGCTCAAGCTGGACTGCCAGAATTTAAAGTCGGCGATCCGGTTGCGGACTTAAAGATTTTGCAGATTGCGCAGGAAGAGGCGCACCGGATAATCAATGAACCGGATTTTGAAACTCGGGAAGAGAACCAAGAGTTGATTCGTTATTTAAATCATCATCGCAACCAAGGTGATAATTTGGATTAGAAGTGGAGGAGATTAGAAGATGAAAATTGCAGTTGATGCGATGGGCGGCGACAACGCCCCGCAAAGTGTTGTTGAAGGGGTCGAAAAAGCTCGCGATGCCTTTGAAGACATGGAATTTGTACTATTTGGAAAGATTGACGAAGTTAAACCGTTAGTGAAGGATCAAACCCGAATCAGTTTTGAACAGGCTGATGAGGTGATCGTGATGAACGATGAACCGGTAAAAGCAATTCGACGCAAGAAACAATCATCATTAGTTTTAGCTGCTAAAGCGGTTAAGGAAGACCGAGCAGATGCGTTGTTTTCATGCGGAAACACCGGAGCTTTGCTTGCTGCCGGTTTGCTTTTAATTGGGCGGATCAAGGGCGTTGAACGGCCAGGTTTGCTTTCAACTTTACCAGTTGTTTCAGCTGCTCAAGGGGGCTTTAACCTGCTTGACAGTGGGGCAAATGCGGATAACAAGCCGGAATACTTGCATCAATTTGCCGTGATGGGAAAGTTCTATGCCCAAACGGTTCGCGGAATTGAAAATCCCCGGATTGGACTTTTGAACAACGGGACCGAGCCCCACAAGGGAAGCAAATTAACGCAAGCCGCATACCAATTGATCAGCGAAGATCCATCATTGAATTTTGTGGGCAATGTTGAATCCCGCGATTTAACGAATGGGGTATGCGATGTTGCGGTTGCGGATGGATTTACCGGCAATGCGGTTCTTAAAGCAATCGAAGGAACGGCTTCGGCGGTAATGCACCTGGTAAAAGACAGTGTAAAGGATGCCAATGTCTTCGGTAAATTGGGCGCAATGATGTTCAAGCCGAACTTAATGAAGATCAAGGACCGGGTCAATCCGTCACGGTATGGCGGTGCGGTTTTGCTGGGAGTCAAGGCTCCCGTTGTTAAGGCCCATGGGTCAAGTGATGCTCAAACGGTTTACTATACAATGAAGCAGATTCGAACAATTTTGAATGAAAACTTATTGAGCAAGTTTGAAACGGCATTTCAAACGCAAGATGAAGAGCAAAATTAATTCTTTCAAAATTGAATTAAAAGTGTTAAATTATATTTCATAAATTAGTAGAAAAGAGGGATGTTCATGAGCGAACAAGAAATTTTTGATAAAATCGCCGGCATTATGGCGGACCACTTTGAAATTGCAAAAGATAAAATTACAAATGAATTAAACTTTAAGAAGGACTTGGATGCTGACTCAATTGACTTTGTTGAATTCATCCTTGACTTGGAAGATGCATTTGGCGCTGAAATTCCTGACGAAGAAGCTGAAAAGCTGAATACCGTCGGCGATGCAGTTCAATACATCAAGGAAAATATGGAATAAATTGCAAGGTGTAACAAAACGTTCAAAACGAGCGTGGTGGAAACAGAAAAGCGAACAAATCGCGTCAGCGTAGATTCGGAGGCTAGCTTCGCGTCGCAGCTCGTTTGTTTTGGAACCCGATTATGCAGATTTAGAAAGGAGGTTGTGATTAGGATCGCAGCCTCTTTTCTTGTATCCGGATGATTGAATTTGAAACGGACATTGATATGGTATAATGTACCATTGGAGTAATTGTCGATAATTAGAAAAGATAAGGAGAAATTATGATAATCGGTTTAGCTCAACATTTAAAAGAAAACTACGGAATTACGATTAAAAACATGGATTATTATGATGCTGCATTTACGCATAAATCATATGTCAATGAACATCCAAAAGAAAAACTTGATTACTATGAACGAACCGAGTTTTTAGGCGATGCAGTAATGCAGCTTTGCGTTTCAGAATACCTTTTTAAGCGATTTCCAGAAATGCCGGAAGGAAAATTATCTCGCTTGCGGGCAGCAATGGTTTGCGAAGACAGTTTTAGTAAATTTGCCAAGGAATGCCACTTTGATGAATTTATTCGACTTGGAAAAGGTGAAGAGAAAAACAATGCACGGCAACGGCCATCACTTCTATGTGATATCTTTGAAGCTTTTATCGGAGCATTGTATCTTGACCAAGGCAAACCAACTGTTGTTAAGTTTATCAGTGAAGTTGTCTTTCCTAAACTTGATATGGGATGGTTCAACACCTTCTTTGATCACAAGACGGCGTTGCAAGAATACTTACAAAAGGACGGCCAATGTGATATTCAATATCAAGAAATTTGGAGTAAGGGACCGGATAACGATCGGACTTACAAGATGAAAGTTTTGTATAACGGCGATGAAATCGGTGAAGGAATTGGCCATACGAAAAAAGCTGCCGAACAAGCAGCAGCTTTTGAAGCGTTAAAAAAATTCCAAGTCAAATAGATGAGATGGAGGAAATGCGTTGAAATTAAAATCATTAACGATCAATGGTTTTAAATCATTTGCAGATAAAACTGAAATTGACTTTCAGCCTGGAATTACGGGAATCGTCGGTCCGAACGGAAGTGGCAAGAGTAACATTATTGAATCGCTCCGGTGGGTTTTAGGGGAACAGTCGGCTAAAAGCCTTCGGGGAAGCAAGATGCCGGACGTCATTTTTGCTGGCTCAGTAACCCGCGCGCCGTTGAACCGGGCGGAAGTTGAAATCGAATTTGATAATTCTGACCGCTTTTTGCCTGACCAGCCAGATGAGTTGCGCATCACCCGACGAATTTATCGCAGCGGCGAAAGTGAATTTCTTTTGAATGGGAAAAAGGTGCGGTTAAAGGATATCGTCAACCTTTTCATGGATACCGGCTTGGGAAAAGAATCGTTTTCGGTTATTTCTCAAGGTAGAGTGGAATCAATTTTTAACAGTAAGCCTGAAGATCGCCGGGTTTTGATCGAAGAAACCGCGGGGGTTTTGAAGTATAAGAAAGAAAAGGAACGGGCCGAAAAGGAATTAAAGGAAACCACGGACCATTTAGACCGCGTTGTTGATATTTTAACGGAATTGAAGCGGCAACGGGAACCCCTTGAAGAACAGGCCAGCATTGCGAAGGATTATGTTGAACAAAAGAAGCAGTTTGATTATTATCACTTAAATGAACTGGTTCTCGAAATTCAACAGGGTCGAAAGCAAAAAGCTGAACTTGATCAGCAATTAAAGCAAGCCAAGGAACTATTAGCCAAGTATAAGCAGGCGGCGCTTGATCAAGAAGAACATACAACCCAGTTGCACGAGCAACAGCAAACAATTGAAAACCAACTGGATCAAGTTCAAACACAATTAGTTATTTTAACTCAGCAACGCGAACGCCTTGCCGGAAAGAAAGATATTTCCGAACAGCAACGGCAATTCCAAATTGAAAAAATCGAAAGTCTGACAAAGCAGATCGATGAAAACCAACATGATTTAGCGAAAATCCAGGAAAAGTTGGCAACGGCTCAAAAGCGGATCGAAGAATTGAAGGGTGAAAAGCACAAACTGCAACATCAAATTAAAAGTTTGAGTGCTGATCAAAAGCTTGCGCCCGAAGAGCTTGAACATGCAATTGCAAAGCTTACTGATCAAATTAATCAGCAAACCCAGCAAAAGATGCAGGCCGAAAATGAAATTCATGTATTAGAGCAAAGCGAAACCCAGCGCCAATCAGAATTGGCGCTGGTTCAAAAGCAATTAGCAACGGCTCAAGCAGAAACGAAGCCGCTTCAAGATCAATTAACGGTGGTCAAGGAACAAACTGCTGAATGCCAAGCGAATCTTGAGAATGCTGAACATCAAGCTGAAGAGTATCGCGAAAAGCGGACAAAGTTAAATGCGCAGATCGACCAACAGCGACAAAGCTGGTATCAAGCAAGTGAAGTCATGCAAAAGGCCCAAGCACGGCTTGAAGCATTGGAAAGTGTTGCTCATAATTACTCTGGTTATTACCAAGGGGTTCGTGAGATTTTGAAACAACGGGACCAATTGCAGGGAATCGTTGGTTCGGTTGCGGAAGCAATCAACGTTGACCAACAATATTCTCAAGCAATCGAAACCACGCTTGGAAGTCAGCTGCAAAACATCATTGTGAAGGACGAAAATGCAGCGAAGGCGGGAATTCGGTTCTTAACCCAGAAACGGTTAGGACGGGCAACATTTTTGCCGCAAACGACGATGCGGGTTCGGTCCATTGATCCGCGACTGCTTCAGCAAGCTCAAAATGATTCCGGAATGATTGGAATTGCAGGTGATTTGGTAACCTTTGATGCTTCCAACCGCAATGTGATTCAGTATTTGCTGGGGACGACTTTGATCGTCAAGGATATTGATGCAGCAACCCGGATTGCGCGGGCAGTCAATCACCGCGTAAAACTGGTCACGTTAAAGGGTGAAGTTGTAAATCCTGGCGGCTCAATGACCGGGGGTGCAAATCGGACTCAACGCAATGGCTTGCTTCAAAAGAAACAGGAAAGCACGGTTTTAAAAGAACAATTAAAGACGATGCAGGTCAAACTTGGCGAGCTTGAAGAACACGGAAAACAGCTTAAACGTCAACTGGCGGATGTGATCACGAAAGACCAACAAAATGCAACGCAGGTCAATGATTTGCATCAGCAATTGACGACAATGCAGAAGAAACTGGCTGCAATTCAACAACAATTTGATGAACAGCACCATCGTCAAGAACAACTGCAACGGCAATTACAGGATTTGGATGGAACAAAAGCCGCTGCCCGTCAAACAGAATTGAAAAGGCAAGTTGAATCATTAACAGCGTCAATTGCAGAATTGCAGACTGAATTGGATGATAAAAAACGGTTCAGTGAGGATGCGCGGTCAACGCAACGGGCAAGTTCAGCGAAGTTAAATGAATTTAAGCAGCAATTAATGCTTGTCAATGAACGGCTGACCAATGCCCAGTTGCAGGCTAATGAATATCAAACGCAAATTAATCAGCTTAACCGGGCACTTGATCAAGGAAAGCAGTCTCTAGAGCGAATTCAAAGCCAGCAATCCTTAAATGATATGCATGGGGATGAATTGGCCAAAAAGCAAGCTGAGATTGAAAAGCAACATGCAGAATACACCGCCAAGGTTAACCAAATGCGGACTCAACGGGATGAGCTGCACGATCAAGTTGCCGATGCGGAAAGCCGCTTACGGCGGGCGAATGAATTGCAGCAGGCATCAAATGACGATCAGCGCAAGGCGAGTTTGCAACTTGGCCGGTTAACGTCGAAACTTGAACAGCACCTTCAAGAATTGACCGATACATATGAAATGACGTTTGAAAAGGCGGCTCAAGAAGCTCAGGAAACTGATTTGAATGAAGTTCAACGCCATTTGAAACTTTTGAAACGGGGCATTGATGAGCTTGGTGAAGTTAACTTAGGTGCTATTGATGAATTTGAACGGGTCAACGAACGGTTTGAATTCTTAAATACGCAGCAAAATGACCTGAACAACGCGAAGGAAACATTGATTCAAAGTATGGATGAAATGGATAATGAGGTTAAGACCCGGTTTAAAGAAACCTTTGATCAGGTAGCAACGGCCTTTGCGTCGTTATTCCCGCAGATCTTTGGTGGCGGAAAAGCGTACTTAACGTTAACTGCCCCAGATGATCTTTTGCATACCGGAATTGAAATTACCGCTCAGCCACCGGGCAAGAAAGCCCAACGACTGAGTTTGCTTTCCGGGGGTGAACGGTCATTGACGGCAATCACCTTGTTGTTTGCGCTTTTGAAGGTTCGCCCAGTTCCGTTTGCGGTGCTTGACGAAGCGGAAGCCGCATTGGATGATGCAAATGTTGCCCGGTACTCGCAATATTTGAAGAACTTTGATGATGAAACGCAATTTATCGTGATTACTCACCGGAAGGGAACAATGATGCAGGCCGATGTTCTTTATGGAGTAACGATGCAGGAATCTGGAGTTTCCAAGATGGTTTCCGTATCGCTTGCGGACGTAATTTAGAAAGGATTGAGACTGAATGGGATTATTTGACAAGTTAAAGAAAGCGTTTGGCTTTACCAGCGATGATGATGAAAAAGTCAAACAGGATGAAAAGGTTGAAAATTCAACCGATCAAGCTGAGGATGAAGATAAAAATCCTCAAGTAGAACAAGCCGAAGAGGCATCTTCAGCAAATGAAACTGAAAATGAGGCTCACCCTGAAACAAAAGATCAGTCATCGAAAACGGCTGAAGAAAATCAAGCTGCTGATGAAAAACAATCAATTTCAGATGATGAAACTGCCGAAGTTGGGGAATCACCGGTTGATGAAAATGCATCAATTGAAACTGTTGAAGAAGAAAAGGAACAGTCAGTTGTTGAAAAGCAACCAGTAACAACTTCGATCGAAGATGAAAAGGTAGCGCAAGATACCGAACTTGACAAAAATCAACTGGCAGCCGATTCTAAAACAGAAACAGAAACAGAAACAGAAACAGAAACAGAAACAGAAACAGAAACAGAAACAGAAACAGAAACAGAAACAGAAACAGAAACAGAAACAGAAACAGCGGGGAATGACGGCTGGGAAATGACCACGCAAAATGCAGATCAGGCCGCTGAAACAGAAAGAGAGGACGCTGCTGAACAATCAGTCTCGGTTGAACCTGAAGAATCACTGGCAGAAACTACTGAGAAGACAGCCGAAGAAGAAACAGAAGCGGCTGAAGATGTTGCTGAGCATGAGGAAGAAGCTGAACAAGTTGAAAAGCAGGCGCAAACGAAATCCGAAGCCAGCCGCTACACCCACGGTTTGAAGAAGACCCGGACAGGCTTCAAGGGACGCATTAATGCATTGTTAGCTAACTTCCGTCACGTTGATGAAGATTTCTTTGAAGATCTCGAAGAAATGCTGATCGGATCTGATGTTGGTTTCGAAGCCGCAATGAAGATCAGTGATGAATTGCGGGATGAAGTTAAGTTCCAAAACGCGAAGAGCAAGGCAGAGGTTTCAGAAGTCATTGTTGAAAAACTGGTTGACTTGTATGAAGAAGCTGGCAAGGATCAGGATGAAGAATTGCATTTTGCTGAAGAAGGGCCAACTGTCTTCCTCTTTGTCGGGGTCAATGGAGTTGGTAAAACAACCACGATCGGCAAACTTGCTAAACGTTATAAAGATGAGGGCAAAAAAGTCATGGTTGTTGCCGGGGATACGTTCCGGGCCGGAGCAATTCAACAATTAGATGAGTGGGCTCAACGCGTGGGCGTGACGATTGTTAAGAAGCCTGAAAAGAGCGACCCGGCTTCCGTTGTTTATGATGCGGTTACGAAGGCAAAGAAAGAAAATTATGATATCTTGCTTGTCGATACCGCCGGCCGGTTGCAAAACAAGGTCAACTTGATGAATGAGCTTGAAAAGATTCAACGGGTAATTACTCGCGAAATTCCAGAAGCTCCGCATGAAGTTTTACTGGCACTTGATGCAACGACGGGTCAAAATGCATTATCCCAAGCAAAGCAATTTAAGGATGCAACCAATGTAACGGGAATTATTTTGACCAAGTTGGATGGAACGGCGCGAGGCGGAATTGTGCTGGCAATTCGGAACGAACTGCACATTCCCGTTAAACTTGTCGGTCTTGGTGAACAAGTTGATGACTTGCGCGACTTTAATACCGAAGACTTTGCATACGGATTATTTAAGGGATTGATTACTCCCCGCGAAGACTAGGGTGATTTAAATGGAAATTGCAAAAACAAATCGAATCAATGCGTTATTCGAATTTTATGAGCCGCTGTTGACCAAAAAACAGATGGAATATTTGGCCCAGTATTACCGGGATGATTTTTCGCTTGGCGAGATTGCGGAAAATTATAATGTGTCGCGGCAGGCAGTTTATGATAATATAAAACGGACAGAGAAAATCCTTGAAGAATACGAATCAAAGTTGCATTTGTATGCTGATTTTCTGAAAAATGCGGCTCATTTAGATGCGTTGATCGATTACATTCAGCAACGTTATCCGCATGATGAGCGGTTACTTGAACTTGCAGAAAAATTGGAAAGTATTGAAGAATAGGTTGGTGAAATCAAATGGCCTTTGAAGGGTTAACAGAAAGAATTCAAAATGCAATTCATAGTTTACAACGCAAAGGGAAGATCACGGAAAATGATGTTAAGGAGTCAATGCGTGAGATCCGACTGGCATTGCTGGAAGCCGACGTAAACTATGGTGTTGTAAAGGACTTTATCAAGACAGTCCGTGAACGGGCAGTCGGGGCTGAAGTTCTTGAAAGTTTAACACCGGCACAACAAATTGTTAAGATCGTTAACGAAGAATTAGTTAAAGTGATGGGTGAAAAAGCAGTCCCATTAAATAAATCGGCGAAGATTCCAACCGTCATCATGATGGTTGGGCTTCAAGGGGCCGGAAAAACAACTACGGCGGGGAAATTAGCCTTAAAGTTAAAAAATGAACAAAAGGCCCGCCCGTTAATGATTGCAGCCGACGTATACCGTCCTGCTGCCGTTGATCAGTTAAAGATCTTAGGTGAACAAATTGACGTTCCGGTCTTTGAAATGGGAACGGACGTTGATCCGGTCGAAATCGTTCGCCAAGGGATGGCTAAAGCCCAAGAACAAAAGAACGACTATGTTTTGATTGATACGGCCGGCCGGTTACAGATCGATGAAAAATTAATGGATGAATTGGCTCAAATCAAGGAACTTACTCATCCAGATGAAATTCTTTTGACCGTTGATGCCATGACTGGTCAAAATGCCGTTGAAGTTGCAAAAGGATTTAACGATCAACTTGACGTAACTGGGGTTGTTTTGACGAAGTTAGATGGGGATACCCGTGGTGGGGCTGCCCTTTCAATTCGTGCAGTGACTGGCAAACCGATCAAATTTATCGGTCAAGGTGAAAAGTTAACGGACTTAGATGTCTTCTACCCAGATCGGATGGCTTCCCGAATCCTTGGGATGGGGGATATGCTGACCTTAATTGAAAAGGCTCAACAAGATTACGATGAACAAAAAGCCGTTGAACTTCAAGAAAAAATGAAGGCCAACTCGTTTGACTTTAACGATTTTCTTGAACAATTAGCTCAAGTTCAAAAGATGGGGCCGATGGAAGATTTGATCAAGATGATTCCAGGAATGGCCAACAACCCAGCATTGAAGAACGTGCAAGTTGATCCGCGGGATATTGAACGGACAAAGGCGATCGTTTATTCAATGACGCCGGAAGAACGGGAAAATCCAGATATTTTGAACCCAAGTCGGCGCCGCCGGATTTCAGCCGGATGCGGGGTCAAGATTCAAGACGTTAACCGGATGATCAAGCAATTTAAGCAAATGCGTGACATGATGGGCAAAGTTTCAAACGGCGACTTTTCTGGCATGGAAGGCCTCTTTGGCAACGGCATGGGCGGTAAGTTAGCTAAGATGTCAATGTCGAAGATGGTTCGGAAGAATAAAAAGAAAAAGCTCCGGAAGCTTCAAAAAGCCCGCAGAAGACGGAAACGATAAAAAATATTAACTGTCAAGAAATTTTCCTTTACAGCTAATTCAAAACTTGGTATATTATTAATGTTGATAGATTAATAGGAGGTGCAAACATGTCAGTAAAAATTCGTTTAAAGCGTATGGGTTCAAAGAAGCGTCCATTCTACCGGATCGTTGTTGCTGACTCACGTTCACCACGTGATGGTCGTTTCATCGCCAATGTTGGAACATACAACCCATTAACAAACCCAGAAACGGTTACCCTTAAGGAAGAAGAAATTATGAAGTGGTTAAACAATGGTGCTCAACCATCAGACACAGTTCGTAACATTCTTTCACGTCAAGGCGTAATGAAGAAGTTCCACGAAGCAAAATACTCAAAGAAATAAGCAGGGTAAAGTTCAATGACAAAAGAAACGGTTAAGCAATTGTTATTAACGATTGTCAAAGCGTTGGTTATGACCCCTGATGAAGTTTCAATTGAAGTGGCAAATGACGATCAGTTTGTGAACTTTAATTTGAAAGTGGCTTCGCAGGACGTCGGCCGGGTTATTGGAAAAAATGGAACGGTCGTTCAAGCAATTCGGTCATTGATCTATGGAATTCGCATTGACGATGATCGTCGGATTAAATTGAACGTTATTGACTGACTATTTAACGAACCTCCAATAAAGCAGAGATGTTTTGTGGAGGTTTTTTTATTAGAAAGGGATAAGCATGAATTATTACCAAATTGGAAAAATTGTTAATACTCATGGAATTAAAGGCGAAGTTCGCGTTCAGGCAATTACGGACTTTCCTGAAAAACGGTTTGCACCGGGAGCAACGGTTTATGCTTTTCAAAAGGGAAAGGATCCAGTCGCATTAACGGTTAAAAGTCACCGCAAGCACAAACAATTTGATTTGTTAAGCTTTGAAGGAATGGAAGACATTAATTTGGTTGAACCGTTAAAGCAGGCGGATTTAAAAATTGCTGAAGACCAGCAAGATGATTTGGCAGATGGTGAATACTATTACCATCAGATTGTGGGATTAAACGTTGTTGATTTGGACGGAAATTCGATCGGCAAGATCAAGGAAATTATGGAATCGGGTGCCAATGATGTCTGGGTAATTCAACGCGCAGGCAAGAAAGATTTGCTGATTCCAGCAATTAAGGACGTTGTAAAGGACGTTCAGATTGAAAACCAGCAAGTGATTATTGATATGTTAGATGGGTTGGATGACTAATGCAAATTGATATTTTAAGCCTTTTTCCCGAAATGTTCGATGGCCCGATGAATTCCTCAATGATCGGTAAAGCTCAGGAAAACGGAATTTTAAACATTGATGTCACGGATTTTCGGGATTACACGACCAATAAGCAGCACCACGTGGATGATACGCCGTATGGTGGCGGTGCTGGAATGCTATTGCAGGCCCAACCGATTTTTGATGCGCTTGATGCGGTTCAGGAAAAACATCCGGAACCGGGGAAAGTGATTTTGCTTGATCCGGCTGGACGGCAATTCAATCAAAAAGTTGCGGAAGAGTTGGCCCAAGAAAAACATTTAACCTTTATTTGCGGTCACTACGAAGGGTATGATGAACGAATTCGGACCCGGGTAACGGATGAAATCTCGCTGGGAGATTATGTGTTGACCGGGGGCGAATTAGCAACGATGGTCATCATTGATGCAACGGTGCGGTTATTACCAAACGTTCTTGGAAATGATGAGTCAGCGGTTGGTGATTCATTTTCAACCGGATTGCTTGAATATCCGCAATATACGCGGCCTGCTGATTTTCGCGGAATGAAGGTTCCTGAAGTTTTAACGAGCGGTAATCACCAAAAGATTGCTGAGTGGCGCCGGAAAGAATCATTACGGCGGACATTTGAACGGCGACCAGATCTGCTTCAAGATTTTCCGCTGACAGATCAAGATCGAAAGTGGCTGCGAGAATTTAAAACTCAAAAATAGCTTTACAAACTAATAGCAGATATGATAATATTTTACTTGGCTTAGTTGCCATATTAACGGTATTCCGCTGCAACTGGACATGAATATCGGGGAAAGGAAGAAAAACATGTCAGTAAATCCATTGATCAAGAAAATCACTGAATCACAATTACGTGATGATATTCCAGATTTCCGTGCTGGGGATACAGTACGGGTTCACGCACGGATCGTTGAAGGTAAGCGTGAACGTATTCAAATCTTTGAAGGTGTTGTTATCAAACGTCGCGGCGAAGGCGTTTCAGAAACTTACACTGTTCGTAAGATCAGTAACGGTGTAGGGGTTGAACGGACTTTCCCAGTTCACACACCTCGGGTTGAAAAGATTGAAGTTGTACGTCAAGGACGCGTTCGTCGTGCTAAGTTGTACTACTTACGTGATCGTCAAGGTAAGGCTGCACGTATTCCAGAACGTCGTCGTAAATAATAAAAGAACAGTTGTGTTATGACACAGCTGTTTTTTTTGTATTTTGAATATAAATTGTGTACAACATTTATTTTCATTCAGGAATGAAAATCCATGATTGAGGAAACTTTAGTCCGCTATTTCTGTCACGGAGTAGTATAAACTTGTAAGTGTTAGAGAGAAAAGGACTAAGTGTTAAAAATTAGTTTTCGTTAGGGATAAGGCTTTGGGGAAAGTCTTATTTTTTTATTACCAAATTGAATAAATTAAAAATGAAGAGGTTGTGGCATAACATAGGCCACAACCTCTTTTAATCTCTAATTAATTATTTTGTTTCAACCTTACTTTTTGTGCCATCATTTGATGCTGAAGTAGGTTTAGGTAGGTTTTTTTTTATAAACAAAAAGAGGGGCTTAATTAGTTCCTCAAATCTTGTATCTATGTTGTACCCATTTTGTACATATCTAGAATTGAATATTAAAGTACTAAATTATTCTAATATAATTTATGATGCTTTTTTCTAAAAATGATAAAAGAATAATATTAGTACGAATGAAATCCTTTCCAAATTAATTTATCATTAAAAACTTCCGGAGTAGTCAAATCATAAGCAAAATCCCGCATACCATATCAATTAACAATCAATGACAAATTAAGTAGAATAAAGAGTGTAAGCGATATATCGAAGCAGTCTCAGAAGGAGGGGACATTGATGACGAAAATTGATTTTAATAATTATATGAATCAACCGAATATGAAACCAATTCAAGTAATGAATGAAAAAGGTGAAATTGTAAATCAGGATCTATTTCCAGGTTTAACGGATGACCAATTAGTTGATCTGTTTAAAAAAATGTTATGGGAACGGATTTTAAATGAACGGTCAACGAAATTAAACCGTCAAGGACGTTTAGGATTCTATGCTCCAACAGCAGGTGAAGAAGCCAGTGAAATGGGATCAAGTTACGCAATGGAAAAGGAAGATTTCCTTTTACCAGCTTATCGGGATATTCCACAGTTAATTCAACATGGATTTCCATTAGACCGTGCATTCTTATGGTCAATTGGACACTATATGGGCGGTCAAATTCCAGATGATGTCCACGCAACGACGCCGCAAATCGTTGTTGCATCCGCAACCGTTCAAACAGCCGGCGTTGCATTGGGTTTGAAGAAGAAGAAATCATCAACCGTTGCATATACATACACGGGTGATGGCGGAACATCTGAGGGTGATTTCTATGAAGGAATCAACTTTGCGGGTGAATTTAAAGTTCCAGCGTTGTTCTTTGTTCAAAATAATGGCTATGCAATTTCAGTTCCACGGCGCAAGCAAACCGCAGCCCAAACGTTAGCCCAAAAAGGCGTTGCTGTTGGAATTCCTGGGATTCAAGTCGACGGAATGGATGCCTTAGCCGTTTACACGGTTGCCAAGGCAGCCCGTGAATGGGCAGTTGCCGGAAATGGGCCGGTTTTAATTGAAACGTTAACTTACCGGTATGGCCCGCACACATTATCAGGTGATGATCCAAAACGTTACCGGACAGCTGACGAAGAAGAGGAATGGCGGAAGAAAGATCCGTTGATTCGGTTCAGAACATACTTGGATCACAAAGGCTTATGGAATGAAGACATGGAAAAGAATTGGGAAGAAGCGGTCAATAAGGAAATCGATGCTGCAATGGAAAAGGCTGAAAATGCCCCGCAACAAAAAGTTAGTGATTTCTATAAATTAAGCTACTCAGAAATTCCAGAATCAATTCAAGCAAAGATTGATGAATGTGAAAAGGAGGGAAAGTAACATGGCACAATTAACAATGATCAAGGCGATCAACCAAGCGCTTGACCAAGAATTGAAACGTGACCCGAAAGTGCTAGTTTTCGGTGAGGATGTTGGAAAAAACGGCGGTGTTTTCCGGGCAACGGATGGTTTACAAGCTGATGTCGGTGAAGATCAAGTTTTTGACACTCCGTTAGCTGAATCCGGAATTGCCGGGTTAGCTGCCGGGCTTGCATATGAAGGCTTCCGGCCAGTGCCAGAAATCCAATTCTTTGGTTTCTTATATGAAGCAATGGACGAAATTGTCGGCCAAATTGCCCGTGAATACTACCGGACTGGCGGAACAAAGAAAATGCCGATCACGATTCGGTCAGCATTCGGTGGCGGGGTGCATACTCCTGAAATGCACTCTGACAGTCTTGAAGGAATCGTTGGTCAAGTTCCAGGATTACGGGTCGTAATTCCGGGCTCACCGTATGACGCAAAGGGATTATTAATTTCTTCAATTCGGTCTGATGATCCGGTTGTCTTCTTGGAACACATGAAGCTTTACCGTTCAATGCGGGAAGAAGTTCCGGAACAGGAATACACTTTGCCATTGGATAAGGCTGACATTAAGCGTGAAGGAACGGATATCACGTTGATTTCATACGGGTACATGGTTCAAGAATGCTTGAAGGCCGCTGATGAACTTGATAAAGAAGGCATCAATGCAGAAGTCGTTGATTTACGAACCGTTTCACCGTTAGATGAAAAGACGATTCTTGAAAGTGTAAAAAAGACAGGGAAAGTTGCTATCGTTCAAGAAGCCCAAAATATGGCCGGCGTTGGTAATCAAGTCGCATCATTGATTGCTGAAAAGGCAATTTTAAGCTTGGATGCTCCGGTTGCACGGGTCAGTGCGCCTGATACGGTTTACGCATTTAGTGAAGCCGAAGAACGCTGGCTGCCAACGAAGGACGACATTGTAGCGAAAGCCAAGGAAATTGTTAATTTTTAGGAGGAAAAATTAATGGGTGTTTATGCATTTAAACTTCCCGATGTCGGTGAAGGAATGGCCGAAGGAACAATTGGGAAATGGTATGTTCATGAAGGCGATTCAATCAAAAAGGATGCTGACTTAGTCCAAATTGAAAATGATAAGTCAGTTGAAGATCTAACTTCACCAGTCACGGGGAAAATTAAAAAGATCATTGTTCAAGAAGGCGATACCGCCAACGTTGGCGATCCATTAATCGAAATCGAGACTGCAGGTGACGTTCCGGAAGATGCCCAACCAGCACCAACGGATTCAAAAGCTGAATCCAAACCAGCGAAGGCTGCATCAACGTCGACTTCACAATCAAGTTCACAATCAGCACAAGCTCCACGGCAAATGACCCCGCAAGATCACAGTTTGCCAGTGTTGGCAATGCCATCAGTCCGGGCATATGCACGTGAAAAGCAGGTTGATTTAACGCAGATCAAGGGAACCGGAAATCACGGTCAAATTCTGAAGGCCGATGTTGATCTCTTCTTGAGTAATCAAAACGGAACGGCATCAAAGATCGTTCCGCAACAAGATTTACGCGAAAATCAATCAATTTCATCAAGTTCAAGTCAGTCGGTATCCGGTGGCGAACGACGGGAAAAGATGAGTTCCGTTCGGTTGGCAACGGCCAAGTCAGTCAGTCGTTCGGTTCAAGAAATTCCGCACGTTACGTTATTTGATGAAGTCGTGGTGGATCAGTTATGGAATCACCGAAACAAATTCAAGAAGATGGCGGCTGATAAGGGAATCCATTTAACGTTTATGCCGTATGTTGTGAAAGCATTGGCAGTGGTTGCCAAAGAATTCCCGATTTTCAACGCATCGCTTGATATGGATCAACACGAGATTGTATATAAAAACGACATTAACGTGGGAATTGCAACTGATACGGAACGCGGATTATTCATGCCGAATATTAAAAACGCCGATCGGTTAAGCATGTTTGAAATTGCTAAACAGATTGAAGATCACACGCAAAAGATTGCAGATGGTAGTCTTGATCCGGCAACGGCTCAAAACGGCACGATTGCGATCACGAATATCGGCTCGATCGGTGGCGGATACTTTACCCCAATTATCAATTACCCGGAAGTTGCGATTTTAGGAATTGGCCGCATTACTGATCAACCGATCATTGATCCAAAAGATCATGAAAGTGTCACGGTTGGAAAAGTCTTGAAGTTATCACTTTCAGTTGATCATCGGGCAATTGATGGGGCAACTGCTCAAAAAGCCCTTAACCGGTTGAAGGAACTTTTAGGTAATCCAGAACTCTTATTAATGGAGGGATAGTAATGGTTGTTGGTGATTTTGCAATTGATTTAGATACGGTTGTCATCGGCAGCGGCCCCGGCGGCTATGTTGCTGCGATTCGGGCGGCTGAATTAGGACAAAAGGTAACGGTCATTGAACGTGAATTTATTGGAGGAGTCTGCCTTAACATTGGCTGTATTCCATCAAAAGCACTTGTTGAAGCGGCTCATCATTATCAAAGTGCGATGAATTCACAAAAAATGGGATTGCAAGTAACGGCTGCCCAACTTGACTTTCAACAAACTCAAATTTGGAAACAAAGTGTAGTTGATAAGTTAACGGGCGGTGTTGCCAGCCTGTTTAAGAAACATCACATTGACGTGATCTGGGGCAGTGCTTATGTTAAAGATGACCACACTTTACGGGTTATTAAGGATGATCAGGCTCAAACGTATACGTTTAAGAACTTGATTATCGCAACCGGAAGCCACCCAATCGAAATTCCCAACTTCAAGTATGAAGGCCGCGTAATTGATTCGACTGGCGCCCTTGATTTGAAGAAAGTTCCGAAACACTTGATCGTTGTCGGTGGCGGTTATATTGGTTGTGAATTGGCATCTGTTTATGCAAACCTTGGCGCGCACGTTTCAATTATCGAAGGAACGGGCCAGATCCTTTCAAACTATGAAGCCGACATGGTTCGTGTCATTCAAAAACATTTCAGTTCACAAGGCGTTGACATTTATACGAATGCAATGGCCAAAAAGGCTGAACAGGACGATCAAAGCGTCAAGGTAACCTTTGAAGTTGACGGTGAAGAAAAGCAGTTAGTTGCAGATTATTGCTTAGTTTCAGTTGGTCGGCGTCCAAATACGAAGGGCATCGGCTTGCAACATGCAGGAATCCAACTTGATTCACATGGCTTGATCAAGGTTGATAACCAAGGTCGGACCACGATTCCAAACATTTATGCGATCGGGGATGTTGTGCCAGGCTTTTCACTTGCTCATAAAGCCGAATATGAAGGTAAAGTTGCTGCTGAAGCCATCGCTGGAGAAAAGGCAACCGTTGATTATCATGCAATGCCAGCGGTCTGCTACACCGATATTCCGTTAGCAACGACTGGTTTAACAGCTAAAGAAGCTGCGCAACAAGGATTAGCGGTTAAGACGGCTCAATTCCCATTCCTTGCAAACGGACGGGCAATTTCAATGAATGTAACTGACGGCTTTGTCCGGTTAGTATATACAAAAGATGAAGGAATTTTAGTCGGTGCTCAAATTGTCGGCGGAAATGCTGCGGATATGATCAGTGAATTAACATTGGCGATCGAATCGGGCAACACCGTTGACGACTTAGCATTGACGATTCACCCGCACCCAACGCTGACGGAGGCGGTTTGGGATGCTGCCGATATCGCAATTGGATATCCAACAAATATTTAACAATTTTATTTAAGAGGCTGAGACAATCATCGTCGCAACCTCTTTTTCAAATGGAGATGAAGAAATGCAATACTTAGCAATGCAAACTCACGATATTCGAACAAATCTGGCAACTGAAGAATATTTAATGAATTCGGGAGTCATGACGCCGCCGTTTATGCTTTTTTACATTGAAAAGCCGTGCATTATTGTCGGGCGGAATCAGAATACGGTCGAAGAAATCAATGAAGATTACTGTCGCCAACATGGAATTACGATTACGCGGCGGTTGTCCGGTGGCGGCGCAATGTACCAAGATTTAGGCAATTTATGCTTTAGTTTTATTGTTCCGGCTGACCGGCAGCGGTTTGGCGATTTTAAGACGTTAGTGCAGCCAATTGTTGATGCGTTGCACGAAATGGGGGCAACGAGGGCTGAAGTCACTGGCCGGAATGACATCGTGATCGACGGGAAGAAGTTTTCGGGGAATGCAATGTACACCCGCAATGGTAAAACCTTCTGTCACGGAACGCTGATGTTTGATGTTGATACCAATGCGGTTGCTGGAGCATTAAAGGTTCCGAAGGATAAAATTGAATCCAAGGGGATCAAATCGGTTCGCAGCCGGGTTACAAATTTAAAGCCGTATTTGAAGCCGGAATTCCAAAAACTTGATACAGCTGGTTTTCGAGATGAACTGATCAAGCGCATTTATCACGTTGATGACCTTAGTCAGGCCCAAATTAATGAATATCAATTAACGGCAAAGGATCAGCAAGCCATTCACCAAATTGAAACTGAGCGTTACCGTGATTGGGATTGGGTCTTTGGGCAATCGCCAGCCTTTACAGTCAAAAAGCGGAAGCACTTTGATGCCGGAACGATCGATGCACGGTTTGAGGTTCAAGACGGGAAAATTAAAATGGCGAAGATTTATGGCGATTTCTTTGGCGTTGAAGATGTCCACCAGCTGGAAAAAGCCTTGATCGGTAAGCCATACGACGTTGATGCGATCACCAAGGTGTTGCGATCATTTGACTTGAACAAGTTCTTCAATGGAATTCCAACCAACGATGTGATCGAATTGATTGCACATCAACATTAAAAAACGATGCGCATTAAATGAATAATCCCTTTTGTAACATTGATTGTAATATGATAGAATATATTGAGATTAATTACATGAATGTATCATTTTCAATCAAGTAGGAGGGTCCACATGGCTATTAAGTATAAACGTGTCGTATTAAAATTGAGTGGCGAAGCTTTAGCAGGGGATGCAGGCAAGGGAATCAACCCGCCTGAAATCCGGAAAGTTGCTGAAGAAATCAAGGACGTTCATGACCTTGGCGTTGAAATTGCCATCGTTGTCGGCGGTGGTAACATGTGGCGCGGAGTTACCGGTGAACAACTTGGAATCGAACGTGCTCAAGCAGACTATATCGGAATGCTTGGAACGGTAATGAACGCATTGGCATTGCAAGATACCTTGGAATCACTTGGTGTTCCAACCCGGGTTCAAACCGCGATTGAAATGCGGCAAGTTGCTGAACCATATATTCGGCGGAAAGCAGTTCGGCACCTTGAAAAAGGCCGGATCGTAATCTTTGCTGCCGGAACTGGTTCACCATACTTCTCAACGGATACAACCGCTGCTTTGCGGGCATCAGAAATTAACGCTGATGTGATCTTAATGGCAAAGAACGGGGTCGACGGAATTTACTCAGCTGACCCGAAGAAGGATGCAAGTGCAATCAAGTTTGAAACATTGACCCACTTAGACATCATCAACAAGGGTCTTCATGTCATGGACTCAACGGCTTCAACATTGTCAATGGATAATGACATTCCGTTGGTTGTTTTCAACATGAATAAACGTGGAAATATCAAGAAAGTTGTTCAAGGTGAAAATATCGGAACAACAGTGGAAGGAAAATAATCATGAAGATTACAAATGAAATTATTAAAGAAGGCCAAGAAAAGATGGTTAAGGCTGAAGAAGCCTTACAACACGAACTTGGCGGCATTCGGGCCGGCCGGGCCAATGCCAGCTTGCTTAACCGGGTAACGGTTGATTACTACGGCGCCCCAACGCCATTGAATCAAATTGCTCAAATTTCAATTCCTGAAGCCCGGGTATTGTTGATTTCACCATACGACAAGTCATCATTGGATGATATTGAACATGCATTATTGGCTTCAGATCTTGGATTGAATCCGGTCAATGACGGAACCGTTATTCGGTTAGTCATTCCGCAATTGACTGAAGAACGCCGGAAAGAATTGGCAAAGGAAGTTAAAGCTGTTGGTGAAAAGGCCAAGGGCTCAGTTCGGCATGCGCGGCGTGACATTCGCGAAGCTTTGAAAAAGGCTGAAAAAGACGGCGAAATGTCAGAAGACGAATTACATGATTTAGAAGATCAAGCACAACAAGTTACTGACGAAGCAGTAAAAAAGGTTGACGAAATTGTTGCTGACAAGGAAAAGGAAATTCTTGAAGGCTAAGATCAACAGATTTGGGGTAAAACAGACAGTGGCTGTTTTTACCCTTTTTTATTGTCATCAGTGAATGGAGAAGAACAATGTTTAAGAACTTATTTAAGAATACAACGGCGGGCGAAACTGAAGAAGTTAACTTAGATCCCGCAAAGATGCCGCAACACATTGCCATTATTATGGATGGCAATGGCCGGTGGGCTCAACGCCGCGGATTACCGCGGGTTGCCGGTCATAAACGCGGAATGGAAGTTGTTAAGGATATTACGAAAGCAGCAAGCGACTTAGGAGTCAAAGTATTGACGCTTTATGCCTTTTCAACCGAAAACTGGAAACGCCCCGAAAGCGAAGTCAGCTTTTTAATGGATCTGCCGGTTAAATTTTTTGATACGTTTGTTCCGGAATTGATCGAAAACAATGTCCGGGTCAACGTAATGGGTTACACGGAATACTTACCGAAAAAAACGCAAAAGGCGGTCAATGATGCAATCGAACAAACGAAAAATAATACCGGAATGGTGCTGAACTTTGCCTTGAATTACGGCAGTCGGGCTGAAATCATCACGGGGGTAAAGAAAATCGCCACTGAAGTTCAAAATGGCGATTTAGCCGTTGATGAGATCAATGAAGAGGTGCTTTCGAAGTCTTTGATGACAGAAGAAGTTGCGCCATACAATGATCCAGACTTGCTAATCCGGACAAGCGGTGAAGAACGAATTTCAAACTTCTTGTTATGGCAAATTGCATATAGCGAATTAGTCTTTACCGATAAATTATGGCCGGAATATCAACCAGATGATCTGGTCCATGATATTTATGAATTCCAACAACGCGACCGGCGTTTCGGTGGCGTAAAGGATACTAAGGGAGGAAAATCGAAATGAAGCAACGCGTGACAACCGCAATTATTGCTTTAATTATTTTTATTCCGCCTTTAATTATTGGCGGAACACCATTTAATATTTTAGTTGTTGCAATGGGAATCGTTGCAATGACTGAATTTGTTTCAATGAAAAAATTATTTGTCGTTTCACCAGCGGCATTTATTAGTTACTTTGCAATCGCCAGTTTACTGGTTCCACGGACATGGTTGAAGTTTTTGCCCAAGGATGAAAGCTACATGGATCTTTTCTTTGTTTTCTTACTGTGCTTGTTAGCATTCAGTGTGATTTCAAAGAACATGTTCAACTTTGACGATGCCGGTGCGCTTGTATTAGGGGCAGTCTATGCCGGTTTCGGCTTCCACTTTATGATCCAAGCGCGGACCGAAAGTTTATGGATGCTTTTGTATGCTTTACTGATCGTTTGGATCACTGATAGCGGCGCATACTTGATTGGCCGGAAAATCGGGAAGCATAAGTTGGCTCCAAAAATCAGTCCGAATAAAACCTGGGAAGGCTCAATTGGCGGAACGCTTGCCGCAGTTGTCATTGTGGGGGTATATGTCTTCTTTATGAAGCCGTACTTCAAGTACAATTTCGCATTGATGCTTGTTTTGACTCTTGTCTTTTCAATTGGGGGTCAATTCGGCGATTTGATCGAATCAGCCTTTAAACGGCACTACGGTGTAAAGGATTCAGGTAAGATCCTTCCAGGTCACGGCGGCATTCTTGACCGGTTTGATTCATTATTATTTGTCTTACCGTTAATGCACTTTGCCGGTTTGATTTAATTTTAAAAAGAAGGGGGTAAACCCAAAACAATGATTGTAACAATTATTGCGTTTGTGATCGTTTTTGGCGTGCTGGTGTTTGTTCACGAATTTGGTCACTTTTATGCAGCAAAGAAATCCGGCATTTTGGTACGTGAATTTTCGATCGGAATGGGGCCGAAACTTTTTGCATATCATAAAAACGGCACGACATATACGTGGCGGTTGTTGCCGTTAGGTGGTTACGTGCGAATGGCCGGCCTTGAAGATGATGAAGAATCACTAAAAAAGGGTTCGCCGGTAACCTTGTTGCTTGATAAGCAGGACCAGGTTACTAAAATCAACACCAGTCAAAAGAAAATGTTAAAGGGCGGGTTGCCGTTGATCGTAACTGACTGGGATCTGCAAAAGGAAATGTGGATCGAAGGTTACGAAAATGGTGACGAAAGTCAGGTTAAACGGTTCAATGTTAAACGCGATGCAATGATCACCGAAGAAGATGGAACGGAAATTCAGGTTGCACCGTTAGACGTTCAATATCAATCCGTCAGTGTTCCAAAGCGAATCGTGACGAACTTTGCTGGTCCGTTTAATAACTTTATCTTAGCAATCATCGCCTTTGGCCTGGTCGCAATGCTTCAAGGCGGTGTTCAGATTCCAACAAATTCAAATGTAATTGGAACGGTTCAAAAGGATTCCGTTGCTGCGAAGGCCGGCTTAAAGGCGGGGGACCAAATCGTTGCCATCGATGGTCACCAAGTTTCGAATTGGCAAGATCTTGTAAGTGATCTTAGTGATCGCGGCGGTAAGCAGACTACGTTGAAAGTGAAACAGGCTAAGCAGACTAAGGAAATTCAGCTAACTCCGAAGACGGTCAAACAAAACGGGCAAAAGACCGGTCAAATTGGGATTACTGAAAAAATTAAGAACGATCACTCAATTGGGGCGATCCTTGCATTTGGATTTACCCAAACGTGGAATATCACCATGTTAGTCTTTAGTGCAATTGGACACATGATCACTCACGGGTTCAGCCTGAATGACTTGGGCGGCCCGGTCGCAATGTATTCGATGACGGCGCAAGCGGCCCACCACGGGGCAATTACCGTTATCAATTTGATGGGCTTGTTATCAGTCAACCTGGGAATCATGAACTTGTTACCAATCCCAGCCCTTGATGGTGGAAAAATCTTACTGAATATCATTGAAGGAATCCGCAAGAA
This sequence comes from Ligilactobacillus sp. 110_WCHN, assembly GCF_030518115.1. Lineage (NCBI taxonomy): Bacteria > Bacillati > Bacillota > Bacilli > Lactobacillales > Lactobacillaceae > Ligilactobacillus > Ligilactobacillus sp. 110_WCHN. Next base: position 21,405 of record NZ_JAULLI010000014.1, on the reverse strand, counting down.
ACCGATGGATCCGAATAAGGAAGTCGTCATCACGATGATTGGCTTTGCGTTCTTGATGATCTTAATGGTTCTGGTTACCTGGAATGATATTCGCCGTTACTTCTTTTAAAAGTTTATGGTAGACTTAGAATTAAAATAAATCGTTCGAAGGAAGAGGGATATTAATGAAACAAACACGGATGTTAATTCCGACAATGAAGGAAGTCCCGAGCGACGCGGAAGCAGTCAGTCACCAACTGATGCTGCGGGGCGGCTACATTAAGCAAATTTCAGCCGGGATGTATACATATTTACCGTTAGCGAACCGCGTTTTACAAAAAATCGAAGCAATTGTTCGCGAAGAAATGGATGAGATCGGCGCCGTTGAAATGCTTGCGCCGGCTGTAATTCCAGCCGAATTATGGCAACAATCCGGCCGGTACGACACCTATGGTCAAACATTGTTCAAGCTAAAGGATCGCCATGACCGCGACTTTATCTTAGGCCCAACGCATGAAGAAACCTTTACGGAAGTTGTGAAGGATTCAGTGAAATCATATAAGAAATTGCCGTTGGTTTTATACCAAATTCAACCAAAGTACCGCGATGAAAACCGGCCACGGTTCGGTTTATTGCGGGGCCGCGAATTCATTATGAAAGACGGATACTCATTCCATGCTGATCGCGAAAGCCTTGACCAAGTCTTCAATGACATGGGAAATGCTTACCGGAACATCTTTAATCGTGTTGGATTGACATTCCGGGAAATCATTGCGGATTCAGGAACAATGGGTGGAAAAGATTCCCACGAATTTATGGCAATTGCTCCAATCGGGGAAGACACCGTGGTTTACTCTGACAGCAGTGATTACGCCGCTAACATTGAAAAGGCAACGAATCTGCGCACGGTTCAAAAGTCACACGAAACACCACAAGAACTGAAGAAGGTTGAAACGCCGAATGCAAAGACGATTGACGAAGTTGCTGAATTCTTAGGCGTTGATCCGCAAGATGAAATCAAGACGTTGTTGTTTGTCGCTGATGACGAACCAATCGTAGTTTTAATGCGTGGAAATGACGAATTAAACGAAACGAAATTGAAGAGTTTCTTAGGGGCTGACAGCTTACGGCCAGCCGTTGAAGAAGAAGCCCAAAAGTACTTAGGAGCAAGCTTTGGTTCATTAGGTCCAGTCGGAATCGATGAAAACTTGAAAGTATACGCTGACCTTGATGTTGAAGGCATGGTCAATGCCAGTGCCGGTGCAAATGAAGACGGTCATCATTATATCAACGTTAACCTTGATCGTGACTTTAAGGTCGATCAATTCGTTGATTTACGGACGGTTCGTGAAGGCGACACTTCTCCGGACGGCGAAGGCAAGTTGAAGTTTACTCGCGGAATCGAAATCGGCCACATCTTTAAGTTAGGAACCCGTTATTCAGAAAAGATGGGTGCCAATGTCTTAGATGCCAACGGGCGTTCAATTCCAATGATCATGGGATGCTACGGAATCGGAATTTCACGGTTGCTTTCAGCAATCATTGAACAAAACCATGACGACAATGGAATGATTTGGCCACGCAGCATTGCGCCATTTGATATCCACGTTGTTCCGGTTAACGTGAAGAACGAAACTCAGCGGACATTGGCTGAAGATATTGAAAAGCTGTTGCAAGATGCTGGTTACCAAGTCTTACTTGACGATCGGAAGGAACGGGCCGGTGTTAAGTTTGCTGATTCAGACTTGATGGGCTTGCCAGTGCGGATCACGGTCGGCAAGAAGGCTGATGACGGTATTGTTGAAATTAAATTACGGAAATCTGGCGAAACGGTTGAAGTTAAGGTTGACGAATTAGTTGATTCGCTTGCAATTTTATTGAAGAATGTCGATTAATTTTTAAACCGTTACAAACCGGTAAAAACTGAAGAAAGATAAGACTGGGTTCTTTTGTCCCGGTCTTATTTTTGTTATGATAGAACAAGCACATAAATACGAGGGAGGACCAAAAGCGTGGCACTTAGTAAACAAGAATTATTTGAAAAGTTGCTTGAACAGGTTGATTGGCAACCGGATGCGGAATTTCAAGAAGCATTCAAGGATGCAGCCATCGACCAGGTTGAAGTTCATGTGAATTCGCACCGGTGGGATTTTCATTTAAAGGTCAATGATATCTTGCCGTTTAATGCCTATCAAGATTTAGCGAACCATGTTGCCGCTGCTTTTAAGGAAATTGCCGCAACCCGGCTAATTGTTGAAACAGAGGATCCCGAAGTTACGGATCACAATTTAGCGGATTACTGGGAATGGGCGGTGACGCACAGTGAAGTTCATTCACCGATGATCCACGAAGTTTTTCGCGGCAAAGTGCCATACCTGGATCATAAACGACCAATAATCGTTGCGGAAAACGAGGTTATTAAGGACTTTTTGACAACGAAAGCCCTTGGACCGATTGAAGAGGAATATCAACGGCTGGGATTCCCAAAGATGACGTTTGCGACGATCGTTGATGATTCCAAATCTCAAGAAAAAATCAACGAATTTAAGGAACGTAAAGCCAAAAGCGATGCTGAATTAGCGCAAAAAGCAATGGCAGCGATCCAAAAGCAAAATGAAAAGCGCAAGAAAGCTGCGCAAAAGGCCGCTCCAGTTGACGGCCCGGTTGTAATTGGACGGAAAATTGCTGATGACATTCCGGTCCGGCAAATGATCGATATCAATGAAGAAGAACGGTCAGTGGTTGTTCAAGGTTATATTTTTGACCGTGAAATTCGGCAGCTGCGTTCAGAACGCAAACTGCTGATTTTGAAAGTTACGGACTACAGTTCATCATTTGTTATCAAGAAGTTTTCACGGGATGAAAATGATGAAGCGTTGTTTGACGCCCTGAAACCGGGAAAGTGGATCAAGGCGCGCGGAAGCGTTCAAGAAGATACTTACATGCGGGATTTGACGATCAATGCGTATGACATAATGGAAGTTCACCATGAAGAACGCCAGGATACTGCGCCGGAAGATCAGAAGCGGGTCGAATTGCACCTGCACACCAATATGAGTCAAATGGATGCTACCAACAGCATTTCAGATTACGTGGCGCAAGCTGCTAAGTGGGGCCAAAAGGCAATTGCGGTTACTGATCATGGTGGCCTGCAAGCTTTCCCTGAAGCGCACACGGCGGGGCAAAAGAACAACGTTAAGATTTTATACGGCGTTGAAGCGGACATCGTTGAAGATGGCACTCCAATCGCATACAACGAACAGCACGTTAATTTGAAAGATGCCACCTATGTTGTCTTCGATACCGAAACAACGGGGCTGTCTGCTCGGTATAACAAGGTCATTGAATTGGCGGCCGTCAAGATGAAGAGCGGGACGGTCATCGATCAATTTGAACAGTTTATTGATCCGGGCCACCCGCTTTCAGAAACGACGATCAATTTAACAAGTATTACGGACGATATGGTTCGGGGATCAAAGTCGGAAGAAGAAGTCTTCAAGATGTTCCAAGACTTCTGCAAGGGCTGTGTGATCGTCGGACATAACGCAACGTTTGACGTTGACTTTATGAATACCGGCTACGAACGGCATGGCTTGCCATTGATCAGCGAACCATGGATCGACACGTTGCCGTTAGCGCGGTTCCTGTATCCTGAAATGAAGGGGTTCCGGTTAAATACTTTGGCCAAGAAGTTGGATGTTAACCTGGAACACCACCACCGGGCAATTTACGATGCTGAAGCCACCGGATATATCTACTATGCAATGCTGAAGGATGCGGAAGAGCGGTATGATATTAAATTCCATGACCAATTTAACCAGTACATGGGCCAAAATGACGCCTACAAGCATGAACACCCATTCCATGCAACGATCCTAGCACAAACGCAAGCAGGATTGAAGAATCTTTTCAAGCTGATGTCGGATGGAATGACGAAGTACTTCTACCGCGTTGCGCGAATTCCGCGGTCAGTGTTGGATAAATACCGTGAAGGCTTGCTGGTTGGTTCAGCATGTGCTGACGGTGAAGTCTTCACGGCGATGATGCAAAAAGGCTATGGCGTTGCGAAGGAAAAAGCAAAATATTACGACTATCTTGAAGTTCAACCAAAAGCCATTTATGCACCGTTGATCGAACAGGAATTGGTCAAAGATGAACACAACCTTGAAGAAATTATTGCTGACATGGTGAAGTTAGCGCATGAATTGAATATTCCGATTGCAGCTACGGGCGATGTGCACTTCATGAACAAGGAAGATGCAATCTACCGCAAGATTCTGATCCACTCGCAAGGTGGGGCTAACCCGTTGAACCGGTTACGCAAGTTGCCGGATGCGCATTTCCGCACAACGGATGAAATGCTTGAAGCCTTTGATTTCTTAGGCGAAGACACGGCCAAAGAAATCGTTGTCGACAATCCGAATAAGATTGCAGCAATGTGCGATGAGATTTCACCGGTTAAGGATAAATTGTATACGCCAAATATGCCAGGAGCGAATGACCAAATTCGCGAATTAGCGATGAACAAAGCGCATGAATGGTACGGTGATCCGTTGCCGGAATTAGTTCAGGCCCGGCTTGATAAGGAATTGAAGTCCATTATCGGGAATGGGTTTGCGGTTATTTACCTGATTGCCCAAAAACTGGTATTTAAGTCAAACAAAGACGGGTACTTGGTAGGTTCCCGGGGATCCGTTGGTTCAAGTTTTGTTGCTACGATGACCGGGATCACCGAAGTTAACCCGTTGCCGCCGCACTATCGGTGTCCAAAATGCAAGTACTCGGAGTTCTTTACAAAGGGTGAATACGGTTCGGGCTACGATTTGCCGGATAAGGACTGTCCTGAATGCGGCACGCCGTTGATCAAGGACGGCCAAGAGATCCCGTTTGAAACGTTCCTTGGATTTAAAGGAAACAAGGTTCCGGATATTGATTTGAACTTCTCAGGAGACTACCAGCCAATCGGGCACAATTACACGAAGGTTTTGTTCGGGGAAAATAACGTATATCGGGCCGGAACGATTGGGACGGTTGCTGACAAGACGGCGTACGGATATGTTAAAGCATATGAACGGGATACGGAACAAACCTTCCGCGGCGCTGAAGTTGACCGCTTAGCAAAGGGCGCAACTGGCGTTAAGCGGACGACGGGCCAGCACCCGGCCGGAATTCTGGTTGTTCCGGATAACATGGAAATTTATGATTTTTCACCGATCCAATACCCGGCGGACGATCTGAATGCGCCATGGCGGACGACTCACTTTGATTTCCACTCGATTCACGATAACATTTTGAAACTTGATATTCTGGGGCATGATGATCCGACGATGATTCGGATGCTGCAAGATCTTTCCGGAATTGATCCGAAGTCGATTCCAACTGATGATCCCGGCGTGATGTCCCTGTTCTCCGGAACGGATGTTTTAGGTGTTACGCCGGAACAAATTCAATCAAAAACCGGAACGTTAGGGGTTCCTGAATTTGGAACGCGGTTTGTTCGGGGAATGCTTGAAAAGACGCATCCCGCAACCTTTGCGGAATTGCTGAAGATTTCAGGGCTTTCCCACGGGACGGATGTTTGGTTAGGCAATGCTGAAGAATTGATTGAAAACGGCACGGCGAAGATGAGTGAAATTATCGGATGTCGTGATGATATCATGATGGATCTGATTCACTTTGGCGTAAATTCAGAAACGTCATTCCAGATCATGGAACACGTGCGGAAAGGACGCGGAATTCCAGATGATTGGCAAAAGGAAATGCGCGAAGCTGATGTGCCTGACTGGTACATTGGATCATGCTTGAAGATCAAGTACATGTTCCCGAAGGCCCACGCGGCAGCTTACGTTTTGATGGCGTTGCGGATTGCGTACTTTAAGGTTTACTTCCCAATCATCTACTACGCTGCATACTTCTCTGTGCGGGCGGATGACTTTGATCTGGTCGCAATGGCTCATGGAAAAGAAGCCGTTAAGAATGCGATGAAGGAAATTAACGACAAGGGAATGGATGCCTCAACGAAGGAAAAGAACCTGTTGACGGTGCTTGAAATTGCGAACGAAATGCTCGAACGCGGTTTCAAGTTCAAGATGGTCGACATCAATAAGTCGGATGCTTCTGACTGGTTGATCATGGAAGACGGGAAGACTTTGCTGGCACCGTTCTCAGCCATTCCAGGATTAGGATTAAACGTTGCTAAACAAATCATCGCGGCGCGGGAAGAAAAAACCTTCCTTTCAAAGGAAGACTTAGCTAAGCGCGGAAAGGTTTCCCAATCGATCATCGAATTTATGAACGAACAACACGTACTTGATGATTTGCCAGATGAAAATCAACTAAATCTATTTGATGATATACTTTAATGTTGTATATAAAGTCTATGAAATCAATATTCATAGGCTTTTTTTGTTTTACTTTCAAATTAATCTTCCAAATTTAATTTTGAGTAAGATATAAAAAGTGAATACGAGTTTGAATACGTTTTGTTATAAATCGATGTAATTCGCAAAAAGTTTAGGTGTTTCTTTTTGCTTAGATTTTGTAACGTGAGTATATATTTCTAAAGTAGTTTTGGAATTTGAGTGTCCTAATCTTTCTTGAACTTCTTTTAAGGTTGCTCCTGCTTCAAAAAGTAAGCTAGCGTGAGTGTGTCTAAATCCATGTGGAGAGATTTCTTTTAAACTAGGGTGTTTTTTGTAGAAATAATGTAAATCATTCTCAATATTTGAGTTACTTAAAATCTTAGGGCTTCTTAGTTTGGTAAACATTAAGTTTGTGCTATCACGAGAAATTCCATTCGCAAAAAATAATTTTTGCTGCATGATTTGCCATTCTTTTAAAATATGCAACGTCTTGTCATCAAGGTAAAGCGTCCGTTTTGATTTTTTTGTTTTAGGGTCTGATATTTTGTATTCTTTGGTTTCTACGATATAAATTTTTCCTTTAGAAATATCTAATTTCTTGTTTTTGAAATCAATGTCGCTCCATGTTAAGGCGGTAGCTTCTCCTATCCGTATTCCAGTAAAGGCAAGCAACCGACAGAAAGGGTAAAGATAGTAAGTACGATCTTTGGAATAGTTTTCTAAAATTTTGAGAAACTCTTTTAATTCTTTTTTACTGTAAAAGTTGCTATCTTTATTTCTTCTTGGTCGACTGTTTCCGTGAGATTTAGGGTAGGTTATTTTCCTAAATGGATTGCTGTCGATAATTTCAAGCTTAACGGCATAGTCTAGTGGCATTGAAATAAACTTTGTGATTGCTTTATATCCGGCATATTTTTCGGCGAACTGATTTGTGATTTGCTGGCAAAAAGCAACGTCCATTTTCTTGAAATTCATGTTCTCATATTTCTTCAAATAGAGTTTATATCTTTCTTTAGCAGTGCTTAGTGTGGCTTCTTTCACTTTATGCTTGTATACATTATCGAACCAGAGTTCAAACAACTCTCCAAATGTTTTAGGAGAGTTTAATTGTTTTGAAAACTTTCCACTTTCAAAATCTGCCTGAACTTGACGAAGGGCTTTCTGTGCTTCTTTTTTAGTTTTAAAACCGCGCCGTGTGGTTCTAACTTCTTTACCCGTGATTTTATCCTTACCAAGATAGACCTGAAACATGTGGTATATTTACGACTTGTATAAAATTAACCGCTAGGAATCAACGTTCTAGCGGTTTTTGTTCGCTTAAATATATGTTATGGTCGCCGAATGGTCGCAATGCTTTTACAATTCGTCCAATTTGTCAATCATTTTTCGTTTGGCTTTCTTGGTTACATGAAGATATATTTCTTCGGTAACTTTGGACGTATGACCGACTCTTTGTTGAATAACATATAACGGAACGCCTAATTCTGCAAGTTTGGAAATATGAGTATGGCGGAATATATGCGATGTCAATTTTTTGTCCAAGTTTAATTCTCGCTGAATGACCTGCAAAGATTTGTTCACGTTTTCCGGAACAAAAGCATATCCAAACCGATTTTCAAAAATGAAATTTGTTCTATGTTCAATAGTCTTCTGATGATTGATGATTTCAACAGCACGATTTGAAAGCTCAATATTTCTGAAAGAACCTTGAGTTTTGGGAGATAATGATTTTTTTCTCTCACTTGCTGGAACACCTAAATAATTAAGTGTACCGGTAATGCTGGCAATATATACGCCGTCAGTTTGCTTTATATCATCAAACGAGAGGGCAGCAGCTTCGCCTAATCTCATTCCGGTTAGATACAGCCATTCAATCAAGGGTGCAACTCTTTTGGCGTGTTTGTATGCGTAACTCAATACGGCTTCCAGTTCATCATTTTCTAAGAATTTATTTTCGATTTTTCGTGGTCCGGTGTTCTTTTTCCAACTAATTGAAACGTCATTGATTGGGTTATGTTCAAAGTATCCCTTTTTGGTCGACCACGTGAAGAACACTCTAATATATGAATAGAGCGTCTTAACAGTGGATAGCTTATATCCCGAGTCGTACTGCATACAGTCAACAACGTTTTCGATATATTTTGGTGTTATCTTATTGAGCAAGGCATTTTCGCCGAAGAACTGTTTTATTTTTTTAGCGCCAACATTTTTCAAGCCGTTAAAGGTTGACGACTTAACAATTTTCTTGTAGAACGTTACCCATTCATCAACCGCATTTCCGAGCCTGATTGTTTTTTGAACAGGGGAAAGAGTGCTTTTCTCTAATGCTTTTTCAATGCGTTCTGTTAAGATTATCCGGGCCTGTTTCTGTGCTGCTCTTGATTTGGAATTCAAGGTGCAGGACACGGTTTTACGTTTTTCTGTCAGTGGGTCTTTATAATCTTGAAAATATCTGAATTTCCCATTTCTTTCTTTGATATACAACTCCAGTTCTCCTTTCTAGAATATACGTTCGCTTTGGCTGCTAAATAAAAACCCCGAAAGTGGGGCAATTATTATTTGAATAAATCAAAAATCGAAAAAGTTGTCTTGTGATAAACCTTGTTGTATAGCGCCTTTTGGGGATTCTTGATTATTCCAGTTCCTTTCTTTCCGTAACCGGGAATTAGTGCTTTTTTTACAGCGCGTTTAGCTCTCCCAGTTGTTCTAGCTGAAATTGATTTTCTAAAGCTAGGCTTTCTAATTCCGTATTTCATAATACTTCTCCTATCTTAAAGCCTTTCGATAACCTGCATTAATAGCTTGTTGTTCGTTATCAAACACAACTTCGTTTTTAGGACTGATTCTGTAATTATGCTGGTCTGCTGTGTGGTAAATGTGGGTTTTGGCGTCTCCAATGACTTTTCCTGCTTGTGCAGTATGATCCATACCATCATCGGTAGCAGTTTGATTATTATTATTATCGTTATTATCAGTTTGTGCACCGTTGTCATTATTTATGCTGGTTTCACTACTGATACATGAAGAACTAGCCGAACTATCATTTTTAGATGAAATTTTACTTGATACTTTGCTAGATTTTGTAGAGGATGAGGATAACCTACTTGATTTCTTTGATACCTTTTCAGTCTTGTTCGATTTACTTGTTGAGTCTTTTTTATTTGAAGAGGTATCGCCAAAAATGCCAGTAAGGATAAAACAAATTATAAAGATGATCCCATCCTTTTTGAATAATGACCAGTCTTTTGTTTTCGTGCATTTAAAAATCAGATAAAATAACCTAAAAAATAAAACAAAGGCTATGAACCCTGCTAAGTTAGCAATAATTGTCATATATAAACACTCCTAAATATATAATCTTTAGCTTTTTATGTCTTTGATGATTAGTCAATATGTTGCGACATTTTCGTACAATTAAATCTTTTGTACTTGTGCGTTGCTAACATTTGATATAAAACTGTCAATTTGATTTTTCTTTATTTTCATAATATATGTTTGATATTTTCCACTGGTAATCATCAATTGGTCATGTAAGATACCTTTGCTTCCGGAAATTGAATCTAATTTGTCTAATAAAATAACGTTATTAGTTGTTGTTCCGCAAATAATTATTTTTTTATTAGTACATGCAACAATAACGCTTATTCCACCCATTGCAGCTCCTTGCTGTCCTAAAATTATGTCTATGATCTGTTCATTGTCACTTATTAAATTAGATAATGGTTTTAATAGTCGTTTCTTTTTACAAATTTCGTTTTTATTTATATTTTTGATTTTTGTAATTAAATCATTAATATTCATAATGCTTCTCCAATCGGTTTTTATTTCACTTACTCAATTTCATAATTTTAGTAACGTTATCGAACAAGTAGTTAGGCACATTAAATACTTGCATGAACGTCACAGGATTGTCTTCATATCCCATATCTTTAAATATAGGAATTAATAATTTGATTGCCTCAACGTTTGCTTCTTTTTCGATTAATTCTTGTGATGAATAGGAAGCGTGATAAAATGCCATTTCGCAATCATCATGATTCATAATGTGCGCAATTTCATGCGCTAACTGAAAAGGCAACTCCTTTGGATTATGCCAATTAGTATTAATCACAATGCTATTATATTTAGCCGAAGCACCAGAAGGAGTGTACGAATCAAATAGATTAGACCATTCAATTCTAATATTCATTTTCTTAGTAATGTGCATTAATTGTTCAATGATGTATTCGTTCAAATAAATCACTCCGTGTATTATTTCTTCGATCCACGTAATAATCTTCTCATTAGTTCTATATCTTCTTTTGGAATTTTTCTTCCTTCATATGTAAAAATGACATCGTCGTCGTTTATATCTACGGTTTGTTCTTGACTGTGATTACTTTTATATTCTATAAGGTCGTTAGTCGAAACATTTAGAACGTTTGCTATTTTTTTAAGAGTCTCTAATTTTGGATTTACTTTTTTATATTGATATATCATATTTTTACTTAATCCAGCTTTTTCAGCTACCTCTTGTAGACTATATCCACGAATTGTTGCGTATTTTTTTATATTATCAAATGCTGTCATATCAATAATTTTCACTCTTTCACAAAAAAAATTACAGTTTTTACAGTATTTTTTGTTTACTTTTTACAGCTATGCTGTTATTATAATAGACGTAAACAAGTTAATAACTATTTTAAAACTTATTAAATCGAAACGCTAGATTGTAAAGTAAGTGTTTTTATACGTTTTGATTTTACAGCTACACTGTTAAAACGTCAATAAGTTTGTAACAAATTTAGAAAGGAGAGTGAGAAAGTTGCCAGAATTAGAAGCACTTCTCGAAACTCAAAAAAACGAGGTTGAAAAGCGAATCAAGATTGAACTTTTAGAAAGAGGTTGGACTCAGAAAAAACTTTCTGATCTTATCGGAGAAAATCGTGCAATGGTAAATCGAGCTATTAAAGGCGACACCACGCCAAGAAGTATCGAAATTCGTAGCAAGATTTTTGAAGTTCTAAATCTTAAATAGAAAGGAAGATCACATTGAACATTGATGAACTTCAACGTAAAGCCGATAAATTGGTTGAAACATTAAAAGAAGCCAAGTCATTGATTAACGACTTGGCAACTGGAAAAGAAATAATTGACTTAACGTTAGACGGAAAAGAAATTGCGAGTTCTACTTGTTCGAAAAATGATCGTTGAATTGATCTTCAATGACTTTTCTTAATTCGTTATCAAAGACAAGATGATATTTTTTCATAAATTCAGCAATCGAATTTTCAACAGCTTTATCACCTTCTCCACCAATAAAATTGAATTCTTTACATGTTCTTTCAATGGCTTTGTGGGAAGCGATAATAGCGCAATTTTTTAATTTGATTCTCAAGTTCAACACCTCCCTTCATAGGGAATAAGCAAATTATATCAGAAAGGAAGATTCGAATGAGCTTGGAACTAATCACAGAAGAAGAGTTCATCAGGAAATACATTCCTGCGAATACGAAAGAAAAGAAACAGGCTTTTGCTCGTAAGAAACAAGATTGTTTGGACATGGGTTACACAGACGTGTTTATCAAACCTTACTACAATCAAATCTTTGTCAACGAAAGACGGTATCAAGATTTCTTGATTGAGAAATCACGGCGAAATTATGAAGAAAGAAAAGCTGCTGCATTAACCGCAGCAAAATTTTAGGAGGTATCGAAATGAAAGTAAATTGGTTGGTCGTTGATGTTGGTCTTTGGGTTTATATCATCACAAGTCTTTTGAATGCTTCGCTTGTTGCTTCTTGGGTTATGTGGTTGGCGATGGTTTTACCATTAATTCACGTTTGCAAGAAGAGCAACGACGAAGTCAAAGAAAGGAAGATGTTGAATGATCGCACAAAAAAAGCCCGGTAAAACCGAGCTTGCAAAAACCATGACAAATAACTTTAACAAAGTTAATTATTTCAAAAAAATCCATCAAATTCAAGTCTTTCGTAAAGAGTTGCCGCTAATTCTGCGAAGAATACCTTTAGAACAACGCATTGAGTTGTTAGAAAAGATGATACCTAAGATTGAAGTTAAACAAATGGCAATCTTTGCAAGACAGCTTCAAGATGCATATATCGCAGTTTGGTATTTAGAAAGGAAAGATGGTAGATGTGTGAGATAAAAATTGGCGCAACCAAATACAAAGTAGTAGCAAATTTACAAGTTATTGATCCAGCAGCTCGAGGAGTTGTTATGGGAGAAGTTGATTATCCAAGATGTTTAATTACGTTATTGGGTCCGTTAAATAAAACTAGAAAAGAAGAAACTTTAATCCATGAAGTTCTCCATGCAATCTTTTTTGAAGCGGGATACCTTGAGCATAGTGAAGAGATGGTAGATAGATTAACGCCATTTCTGTACAGCTTTATTAAAGAAAATAACCTCGACAAATTATTTGACGAGGTTAATAGAAACTAAGGCTTCTCTTGTCTGATCCCTTTGTACTTAGATCCATCTTTCTTGACACTCATAAATTTCCCGGTCGATGTGTCACGTTTGACAAATCTTTGTGTCTTAGGATTAAAGACTTGTGACCGATGTCGAACAGCACCTTTACGGCTGTTATTTTTCGGTGGATTAGTAGCCATAACTTCACCTCCTTTCATAAGGAGATAGCTCAATTATACAAGAAAGGACGGAGTAAAAACTATGACAAATAATTTAGTACAAATTCAAAAAGATATTACAGATACGGTAAGTACAAAGATTACAGAACTTGAAAAAACGGGGTTGCAATTGCCAAAAAATTACAATGCTCAAAATGCTTTGAAAGCAGCGTTCTTTACTTTGAACGAAACAATGACTAGAGATAAGAAACCAGTACTTGTTGCATGCGATAAAGCATCAATCGCTAATACTTTGTTGGATATGGTTACTCAAGGACTAAGCCCAGCAAAGAACCAATGTTATTTCATTCCATATGGAACTAAATTGCAAATGCAGCGTTCATATTTTGGAACAGTCGCAGTACTTAAACGCTTGAATGATATTGCTGATGTCAAAGCTGAAGTAATTCATAAAGGAGATGAGTTTGAGATTGGATCTAATCAAGATATGGAAACAGTAGTAAGTAAATTTGTTCCTAAGTTTGAAAACCTAGATAACGAATTGGTTGGAGCATTTGCCATTATCAAACGAACAGACGGGCAATTGGATTACACGATTATGACCAAGAAACAAATCGATAAAAGTTGGTCTCAAACACGTCAACATAATAACCAAGTCCAAAAGAATTTTGGAGATGAAATGGCAAAACGAACGGTGTTAAATCGGGCAGCCAAAATGTATATCAACACATCTGATGACAGTGATTTATTAACGGATGCAATCAATCGTACAACAAGCAATGAATTTGATGATACTGAAATTCGTAAAGATGTAACACCTAAAGAAGAAAAAGCTCAAGAACTTGTAAAACAGGCACTTAAAGCCGAAGAACCTGAACAAAAACAAGTTGAAGAAAATTCAGAAAAGGAGGAACAAGGCAGTGAACAAGGAGAATTGCTCGACCATTTCGGAATGCCGATTGACGGCGAATAATTATTACACTCACGAAACTGATAAGGAATATATGTCTGTTTCCTTATTCAAAGATTTTCTGAAATGTGAAGCCTGCGCTTTAGCAAAGCTAAACGATGAATGGAAGCCGGAAGAAGATAAAACAGCTTTGTTGGTTGGCAACTACATTCATTCATATTTTGAGAGTGAAGAAAGCCATAACAAGTTCATTGAAGAAAATAAAACTGCAATGCTTTCAACCCGTGGTAAAACAACCGGTCAGCTTAAAGCACCTTACAAAATTGCTGATGAAATGATTGCCAGTCTTTCGGAAGAAAAACTTTTCAAATCATTTTACGAACCGGGAGAAAAAGAAGTCATTGTTACTGGTGAAATCGGCGGTTATCCATGGAAAGGTAAAATTGATAGTTTATCGAAAGTTCAGGGCTTTTTCTGCGATTTGAAAACCACTCGTGATATTCGACAAAAGATTTGGAATGAAGATACACGGCAGAAAGAAAACTTCATTCAGGCTTACGGATATTACTATCAAATGGCAGTTTACATTGAGCTGATTAAGCAAACTTTCGGCGTTGATTGCCAGCCATTTATTTTCGCCGTTTCAAAGCAAACTCCACCCGATAAAGCATTGATTGATTTCAACACTGAAAAATCGCAAGAACTGCTTGAAGAGTCGATGAACGACATCATCGAAAAGCAACCGCATATTTGGAACGTGATTAAAGGCAACGAGAAACCTAAGCGCTGCGAACAATGTGAGTATTGCAGAGCTACTAAACATATTTTAAAACTTACTCACGCTGACGAGGTTTAGCAATGTTTGGAACGTTAGACAGAATTCAAGGAAAGCAAGTTTTAATCACGCTTGACGATGAAATCGACATGTACAAGGTTCAAAGGCTGTCAGGTGGCAAAAAACCAATCGTAGAGCTTGATATTTCAGACGGACGTAAAATCACACCAAGTCAGCGGAAAAAGATATACGCGTTGATTAATGACCTTTGCGAGTATACGGGGGACGTTCCCGAATACTGGAAAGAAAAATTCAAATTCATGGTTGAAACGATTTTCGGAATTGATGAGTTTAGTTTGTCTGACTGCTCGGTTACAGTAGGCAATTACATGATTTTGACGATTTTAGAATTTTTGTTTCAGCATGATATACCATTCAAAACCAAAACATGGGACAGCATACCAAACGACTTTCCTAAGCAAATGTTATGTATCAAAAACAAGCGTTGCGTGATATGTGGAAAGCCTGCTGATATTGCACATTACAATGCTGTTGGAACTGGAAGAAACCGAAACAAAATTAATCATGTTGGAATGTACATCATGACGTTATGTCGAGAGCATCATACAGAGCAGCACAAGATAGGAATTAACAATTTTATGAATACGTATCATTTAAAGCCAATCAAAGTTACGAAAGAAATCGCTAATGAATTGCATTTAGGAAAGGTAAAAAACCATGAAGAATAGATTGCGGATCTTACTAGCAGAAAAGAAAATGAAAATTTCGGAGCTGTCTGAAGAACTGAAAGTATCACGAAACACATTGACATCATACTATTACGAACGCTGTTCAATGTTTCGATTGGATATCGTTTTAAAAATCTGCGATTACTTTGGCTGCTCGCTAGATTACTTTTTCGTGAGGAGCAACAAACGATGAAACGGCTTAGAGAACTAATGATTGAAAATGAATTGACATATCAAAAACTTTCCGACCGGCTAAAGGAAAAGAATATCAGCGTAACTCCTGACGCTTTGAGAAAATGGGCAGTCGGTGCAAGAAAGCCAAATGTATATAAGGCTTTAGATTTAGCTTCTTTTTTTCATGTTTCAATCGATTATCTAGTTGGAAGGAGTGATAAACGATGAACGGAGTGAATAAAAAAGCTCTTGGAAACAAGATCCGCACGTTAAGAATTGAAAATCATTGGACTATGAACGACTTAGCGCAGTTTGTCGGAGCAGGAAGTAAGTCAACGGTTAATAGTTGGGAAAGAGGTCAATCCGTTCCAAGTATGGATAAACTCAATAAATTAGCAACCTTATTTCAAGTGAGCTGTGATGAGTTGATTAATGCAGGAAAAGTTAATTACTTAGCAAGATTGGAAGAACTGAGAAAATCGAAAGGCATTACTCAGAGAGAACTTTCAAGGGAAACGGAAATGTCATTTCAAAGTATTTCTTTTTATGAACGCGGAGAAAGAGAGCCAGGCGTAAAGGCATTAATAAACCTAGCCGATTATTTTAACGTTTCAATCGACTATCTTGTAGGAAGAAGTGATGAGCGATGATAGAAAACAGACTAAAAGTTATTCTTGCTGAAAAGCGTTTGAAGATAAAGGACGTTGCTCAAAATACCAGCTTATCAAGAAACACAATTAGCAATATAGCAAATAATCCTTACAGTAACGTTTCAAATAGCACTCTTAATAAACTTTGCGAATGCTTAAATATAACTCCTGCAGACTTTTTCCTCTATAAAAAGGAGGACTCAAGATGAAAGAATATCCTAATTACTATTCAATAACTCCTGCAACAGTGAGATATGACAATCGGTTAAAGCCTAATGAAAAGTTGTTATTTGGGGAAATCACGGCTTTATCGAATATAAAAGGATATTGCTACTCAACAAATAAATATTTTTCAAAATTATACGATGTTGCTACTCCTACTGTTTCAAAATGGATTAATCATTTAAAGGAACTTGGATATATAAAAGTTGAAATGATTAAAGAGGGAAAGGAAATAAAAGAAAGACATTTGTTTCCAGTTGTTGACCCTATTAACAAAAAGATTAATACCCCTATTAATGAAAAAGTTAATAGCCCTATTAACAAAAAGGTTAAAGAGAATAATACAAGTATTAATAATACAAGAATTAATAAATCATCATCAACAGCCACAACCGATCAGAATGCTTTTGAGTTGTATCAGATAGTCGTTGGAATTTTGACACCTATGCAAAGTCAGAATTTGAGCGAATACATTCGTGAGTTATCTGACGACGTTGTTAAGTTTGCTATCAATGCAATGGCAAATCAAACAGAACAGCGGAGCTTTAATTATCTGAATAGAATTTTGATGAAGTACGAACAGCTTGGAATAAATACTGTCGAAAAAGCCGAAGCATTAGAGAAAGAACATCAAGCCAAGAAAAAACCAAAGAAGAAAGCTGTCAAGCGACAAAGCAAGCCAAGTGAAGAATGGGGAGGTTGGTAGGAATGGAAGCAGTAGCTGACACAATCAGTAAGATCATTAAACGATTCCGTTTAGGCGACATTAAGGCGGAAACACCGGAAGAAAATGCTAGACGCCAAGCGGAATACGAAAGGCAAAAGAATCTTGAATATTATCAGTTTGAAACTAAGAACTTTCTTAAAAAGCGCTCACTGTTTAATCAGGAAAATGCTCTGATAAGTGAATACAAAGGCATTGACGAGAATAGCCCTGATACGTTCAGAGAGCTTGCTAAAAGGTCAGTAGATGTAGTTAGAGACTTTGTTAATCAAAATATGTATACGGTCATTTTAACGGGCAAAGCAGGGACGGGGAAAACAATGCTGACATCTTGCATGCTTAACAAGCTCAACCAAGAAACTTATTTGCGTTGTTTGTTCGTTTCAGTGCCTGCCATGTATGACCTAGTAATGAGCAAGTTTGCCAAAGATTCGGATAAGAATATCAAGAAGAAACAAGACCGGCTATATCACTTAATGAACGACGTCAAAGAAGCTGACGTGATTGCACTTGACGATTTAGGTTCGGAAACAAGTTTGAAAAGTGAAGTGGTTGAAGCTAATCAAACTTTCCAAGATACGCTTTTCAAAATTGGCGAAATCATTCAAACGAAAGGCCTGATTATCTCAACAAACAACAGTAGTAGTGATTTCCAAGAGATGTATAACCCGAAAATCACAAGTCGGTTGCTGACGAAGAATCCAGCGCATATCTTTAACTTTCCTGAAAGTTTGGAAGATAAGCGGATAGCAAGGAGATAACAGTATGATTAAAGATTTTGATAAATGGGCTAGTATCCCAGAAAACAGAGATTTATTGTATGAGATTTTGGGCAAAGAATACCCTGAATTGAAAGATTAGGAGATGATTTCATGAATAAATTAGAACTTGATCGCTTAGACGCAATCTTAAATGAACTAAGCGAATTTAACGAAGATGTGCGCAGTTTCTATATGTGCAATGACAATTTGAACATGCACAATACAGTTTGCGATATGCGAACAGATTTAATTAGTGCGTTAGAAATCGTTAATGACGCAGAAAACAGAATGTGCCATTAAGGAGATGAGATGATGAAAGCCGAAGATCGAAAGCAAATCATGTTTTTTAAGAAAAATATTGATGAACATATGGAAGATTTTGAGCAGGACATTGATTCGCCGGTTAATGCGTATGATGACGCTTGTAAGGCAAGAATGGCAATTAATGAAATGATTCATCTATTCAAAATTCAAGGATACGTTGAAGATTAATCTAGTTTGGTATTGGCGGTTCGATTCCGCCGCTAGATGTTGTCGTTGCTGTCAGAACGGCAGAAGAGATTGTAGTTCATATTTCACCTTCTTTTTATTGGTTTTAGGAAAGATATACAAGCGCGGTTAATTAATCTGACAGAGTCCTGTATGGTTTCCGGAGTTCGAGTCTCCGGCAGGGCTTTGCAGCCTTTGAGATACGGGCTGTGAAATTTAAATTTAGGAGATGATTTCATCTCCACAAAAAAGTCTTTGCTGTATCTCATTCAAAAAATTTACACTCTGACTTAACGACTGTGAAAGGTCGTTGAGCCTTTGCAGGTTTAAGGTGTACCTGCTAAAAAAATACACCGGTCTAATACATGTGGTTAGGGAATGCAACCACAACCAAAATTTATACAGAAGAGAGATGAAAAATCTCCTTTAAGTGCTTATTCTTATCGCATTCCACAACGGATATTGAGTCATCAACTTTTAAACCGGCGAAAAGCTTAGGAGTGCAAGTTTTTCGTAAGAAATGAAATCAGAAAATGAAAGTGAAGTGAAAAAACAACTCTTTTTCAATATTAATCAGCACTCAAGCGACAATTTAATAAACTTTCAAAATGATACGAGAGCCTGCTAGTTGTCAAAGGCTGGCAGGTTATTCCGAGAAGTGATTCTCGGAACCTATTCATACTAACCTATTTGTCTTTTTCGACTTGCTAGTTGTCAAAGGCTAGCAAGCCTTTGCGGGAAACCGCAGAAAATATAACACAAGAGGGTTGTCTCCCTTCAAACTCTCTTAACAAGCAGGCTTGCTGATTACCAAAGGTCAGTAAGTCATTCAGCGAGAAACAACGTGAGCCGATTAGTTTCAAGCTGATACAAATTTATAAAGAAAGTAGGAATCTTTCTTTCCGTTTTTTTCAACAACATCGGTTCATACATTCTGACACGTTGACTTTAACTATATGGTGGATATTTTCACCGTATAGGCGTTTTAAAAGAAATGGGGTGTATTTACATTGAAATGAATTAAAATCTCTTAGAAACGAAAATATAGCATGAAATTAAATTAGCTCTTTGAAAAATGAATAACGCAAAATTAACAACTTACCTTATGATTTTTCGCTATTCGCTTTTCAAATTTCCTTTTGTAAAAAAATTATAAACTTCCATGGCTTAGCAGCTTTCGCAGGCTGTTAAGTCATTGCTCCTCGGACTTGGGAGCATGGGTATTACATTTTAGCAATCTCAAGCGATTGGGAAACGCAAATCAGGTTTAAATCGACCAACGAAAAGAGTAGCCGCATTGGTTTATCACGGTTCGACTCCGTGAGCGGCTGTTATCCGGATAAAAAATCAAATTTATGGAGTGATAGCAATGATTGAACTTGTTATGAAAGGCACATATAAAGGACGGACCTTTTGGATTACTAAACACGAAATAGAAGAACTTCCAGAATTAAGTTTACTTCCTCATAAATGGTACTGCGGCTATGTTGAATACGATCCAACCACAGAACACGACAGCGAAGATTTTGATGTTTTCGGAGGAATAACCTTTGTTGGTAATTTAGATCAACTAGAAACGTTTGATGAAAATATCGAAGTCATTGGATTTGATACAGCACATTTTAGAGGTGAAGAGATGACCGTTAATGATGTTCGCGAAGAATGTTTTAGGTTAATTGAACAGATTGAATCATTACAAGAGAAGAGATATTGCAATCAGTGTGGAGCAAAAGTTAAACCATATTTCAACTTTTGTGAAGTATGTGGTCAAAAGTTAAGAAAGTAAGAGGAATAACACGTTTATGAAACTAAAGATCAAATCAGAAAAATACACAATTATTTTTGAAGGAAAGCCAGAGGAATTAAATTCAATTAGAAAACTTTCTCAAATCAAAAATGACGTTGATTTACCTAATGAAAGTAAAGATGAAAAGAATACTCATGATGTAGATAAGATGATTATTCCTAGCGAAAAAGCAAAATCATGCCCAAATATTGAATATGATCTTTGGAAAACAGACGTTGAGTGTCCTTTTTGTGGGAAATCATATATCACAAAAGAACGTTCAACGAATACATTTACAAAATGCCGATTCTGTCACAAAGCAATTTATCTGAAATGGGCTACCGAAGAACGCGGAGTAGCAAATTCAAAAGGTTTCTTATTTGTTGCTAACGAGCCGATGAAATTTAAATCAGATACCGATGACGTTTCAGAAGATATACCAACATCTGATAGTCCGATTGAAGAAATTTATAAATGGCTTGATGAGAAAGGCATTGATTATTCAAGAAATTCTTCAAAAGAAAAATTGTTGGCATTAATTATGAAACTCGAAATGGAAAAGACGTTTTAAAAAGGTTATAGAAAGCGAGTGAAGAAAATGGCTAAATTTGTGAAGCTGGAAAGCGGAGATTATGTAAATGTTGAACATATTAGATATATCAGAACTAAAGAACGTTATTACGCTATTTTAGACGATAGCGGACAAGGAACAACGTTAACAAAGAAAGATTTAGACAACATTTTGAAAGCGAGTGGAGATGTTTTCTTAGTTGCTATTAATGATACTCAAACATTAGGTGTTGGTGGCGGAATGACTAATGAAAAAGCTGTGGACAATTTGTTGGGATTTATTGAAAATTTTCAAAAGGAAAACTCTAACCCAGAAGTCGGCGACACAAAAAAATGATGATGACTTAATAAGTTCGGTTAAAGAGTTTATTGAGGACGCCAAAAAGGACTTAGAAGAATTAGACATTAAGCTGTTAAAAAATCATCTTGAGGTTTTGAAAGAGACTATTGATGATATTGAAGCAGATAGAAAAGAGGGATAGGGGACAATGAACAACAGGTGGAGAAGGCAGTTAGATTTGAGCCTAAGATATTTTAGATTTCGTCACCCTCAAAATAGTCTATTTCGATATGTTGCAAATCCTATTGAAAGAGTAATGATTGAATTTAGATTTCGTGCATTAAATTACTATTACTCATTAGCTGTGGTTAAGTATAAACAC
>NZ_JAULLI010000013.1:0-50993 GCF_030518115.1 Ligilactobacillus sp. 110_WCHN | reverse complement strand
TTAAATTGAGTGAAGTGGTTTGGCTAAATATGAATTAAATTCAGGATGGTGGTTGAAAAATTCAAGGGCTTCAGGCCAAAGCGGGATAATTTGCAGATCATCGGCTTTGAAGTGCTGAATAAAGTCCTGAATTAATTTAATTTTCAAACTTTGGTCATCTTTGACCCACACCCGTTCAATAACATAGAGGGATGAAGGTGAAAAATGACGGAATCCAAGATTAGCGATCATTTCATCGTTCTCCTGGTAGATCAGTTCATTTTCATTCCAAATCGTTTCCATAATTTAACCTCCACTTACCATAAAGTTTAGCATATTCGCGCCAATAAAGTTATCCATATTCAAGTTTTTAATGGTATGATTAATAAATAAGAATGAGCAGAGGAGAATTACTATGAATCGTGGTTTTGAAGTTGTTTCACGTTATCAAAATGCAGGGCTGACGTTGCCGCAAAGAGCAACTCAGCATGCTGCCGGCTATGACTTTTGTGCAGCCGAAGATTTTGTTCTTCCAAGCATTTGGAAATTGAATTTTGTTAAAATTTTTAAAGCATTACGGGAGCAAAAGTCCCTTACTGATCAAGATTATGAAGATGCCAATCATGTTTTGAAACCATACCTTGTTCCAACGGGGATCAAGGCTTATATGGGCGATGATGAATTTTTGATGTTGGCGAACCGTTCAAGTTCACCATTAAAGCACGGCATCGTTCTTCCCAACGGGGTTGGAATCGTGGATGCCGATTATTACGGCAATGCAAATAACGAAGGCGAAATTTTCTTCCAATTAGTGAATTTTGGGGTCCGCGATCAAGTGATCAAAAAGGGTGAACGGCTTGGTCAAGGAATTTTTATTCCATATTTAACAAGTGATAATGAACAAGCTCCGCAAATGAAACGGACCGGAGGCTTTGGTTCATCAGGAAAATAAATAGGATGATTGAAAATGGCAAAAGCAAAAACACAGTATGTATGTCAGGAATGCGGGTATGTTTCCCCCCGTTATCTTGGTCGGTGTCCGAATTGCGGGGCATGGAATTCCTTAATTGAAGAGGTTAAAGAACAGCCGTCAGCAATTAAGCAGAAACCTCACATGACATTTGCAGGCAACGAAGTTAAACCGCAACTGATCGATGAAGTTTCAACTTCGGAAACGCCGCGGGTCAAAACGCAATATGAGGAATTTAACCGGGTGCTTGGCGGCGGCGTGGTTCCGGGCTCCCTTGTGCTGATCGGTGGGGATCCTGGGATTGGGAAGTCAACGTTGTTGTTGCAAGTTTCCGGCCAATTGGCTCAAACCCAAAAGGTACTGTATGTTTCAGGTGAAGAAAGTGCAGTTCAGATCAAATTACGGGCTAACCGGCTGGGTGTCGGCGGTAATAACTTTTACCTGTATCCAGAAACGAATATGGATCGTATTCGGCAAAATATCGAAGAGTTAAAACCAGATTATGTCATTATTGATTCGGTTCAAACCATGCAGGAGCCGGAGATGACTTCGGCAGTCGGCAGCGTTGCCCAGATTCGTGAAGTAACATCCGATTTGATGAAAATCGCGAAAACGAACGGCGTAACGGTTTTTGTTGTTGGTCACGTTACCAAAGGCGGCGCAATTGCTGGTCCGAAAATTTTGGAACACATGGTTGACACGGTGCTTTATTTTGAAGGCGACCAGCACCGGGCTTATCGGATTTTACGAGCAGTTAAAAACCGGTTTGGTTCGACAAATGAAATCGGAATTTTTGAAATGAAACAGGGTGGCCTGGTTGAAGTTGCGAACCCATCTGAAGTTTTTCTTGAAGAGCGGCTCCGTGGTGCAACTGGTTCCTCGGTGGTCGTTTCGCTTGAAGGAACGCGCCCGATTTTAGTTGAGATCCAAGCCCTGGTAACCCCAACGGCTTTTGGAAATGCTAAACGAACAACAACGGGGCTTGATCATAACCGCGTGGCTTTGATCATGGCGGTGCTTGAAAAGCGGGCCGGTCTGTTGTTACAAAATCAGGATGCATATTTGAAAGCGGCCGGCGGAGTGAAACTTGATGAACCGGCGATTGACCTTTCAATTGCAATCAGTATTGTTTCCAGCTACCGTGATGCAGAAACGTCGCCGACAGATTGTTTTATTGGTGAACTCGGATTAACGGGGGAAGTTCGGCGGGTTAACCGCATCGAACAACGGGTTGCTGAAGCCGCCAAACTGGGTTTCAAACGTGTTTTTATTCCGAAGAATAATCTTGATGGCTGGCAGATTCCAGATAATATTCAAGTTGTGGGGGTTCAAACCCTTGCGGAAACATTGAAAATGGTTTTCAGATAGGAAGAAGGTGAGATTATGCGGAAAAAGTTGATTCGCATTGCATTAATGATTTTAGGAATCGGTGCCGGATATTCATTCTTGCCGGCAGTTTGGGCAACATTTCATATTCACAATCCGTGGTTGGCAAATGCGCCAATGGATATGATGATTGGATTGATCGTCTTTACGTTGCTTTCATTTTTGCTTGTTGATCCATTTGACCGGATAATCGATCGGATTGAAGAGAATTTACTACACCAGCAAACAGATAGTTTGCTTTCAGAAGTAATCGCGATTATTTTAGCGTTGATTTTGGGCTTTTTGATTACGACCCCACTGACGCGGTCGCATTCGCTTTTCGTGAATGCCTTTTTGCCGATTGCAATTTTAATTTTATTGGGGTATCTCGGTTTTGTGGTCGGTCGTTCGCGGACGCTGGAATTCCGGAATCTTTTTAATCGCAAAAAGAAGGAAAAAAATTCACCGGATGGAACGGTTTTGGAACGCAAGGCCGGACAGAATTTTTACCACTATAAATTACTGGATACCAACATTTTGATCGATGGGCGAATCTATGATCTGGCCAAAACCGGTTTTCTTGAAGGAACTCTGGTCGTGCCCAACTTTGTATTATATGAGCTTCAATACATTGCTGATTCCGGTGATAGTATCAAGCGGGTTCGCGGTCGGCGCGGCCTGGACATTTTGAATAAATTACGGGCTGAAAAAATTGTCCCAATTGAAATGTATGATGGCGATTTTGATGATATTCAAGAAGTTGATAGTAAGTTGATCAAACTGGCGAAACTGATGGACGCTGAGATCATTACGAACGATTATAATTTAAACAAGGTCAGCGAGTTTCAAAACGTGCGGGTCTTGAATATCAATCAGTTAGCGAAGTCATTGAAACCGCGGGTCATTCCGGGTGAAAAATTACAGGTCACGATCATCAAAAACGGGACTGAACGGCAACAAGGGGTTGCATACCTTGACGATGGAACGATGATCGTGGTTGAAGACGGAAAATTCTTCATGAATAAAATGGTTGAAGTTGAGGTTACAAGTGCAATTCAAACGGATGCCGGTCGAATGATCTTTGCGAAATTGGCTCATTCCAAACGCGAACTGAATGAAAAAAATGATAATTAATGATGAAGCATTTATTTTTTTAAGATTTCATTGTAAAATTAAACGGTAAATATTTATAAATAAGAACGGCAAAGCGTGATCGCGGTTTGTTGCAGCTTTAGATAAAAATAACAAGGAAGAGGCGCTATTAATGGCTAAGAATAAAGTCAGAGTGCGTTACGCACCAAGTCCAACAGGACACTTACACATTGGAAATGCTCGAACAGCATTGTTTAACTATCTTTTTGCTCGGCATAACAAAGGAACTTTCGTTTTACGGATCGAAGACACTGATACAAAACGGAATGTTGCTGATGGTGAAAAGAGCCAAATGGAAAACTTAAAGTGGCTTGGAATCGACTGGGATGAAGGTCCAGACAAGCCAGGGAAGTATGGTCCATATCGTCAATCAGAACGGAAAGACATTTATCAGCCATTAATTCAAGAATTGCTTGATAAGGGCTTAGCATATGAATCATACATGACCGAAGAAGAACTTGAAAAGCAACGTGAAGAACAAAAGGCACGTGGCGAAGCTCCCCGGTATGTTTATGAATATGAAGGAATGTCGGATGACGAAATCAAGGCAAGTCAAGAAGCTGCACGGGCAAAGGGCATCAAGCCGGTTATTCGGATTCACGTTCCGCACAACAAGACATATGAATGGGATGACATCGTAAAGGGCCACATCAGTTTCCAATCAGACACGATTGGCGGCGACTTTGTCATTCAAAAACGGGACGGAATGCCAACTTACAACTTTGCGGTTGTTGTTGACGATCACATGATGGAAATCACCCACGTTTTGCGGGGTGACGACCACGTTGCTAATACACCAAAGCAATTGGTTGTTTACGAAGCCTTTGGATGGGAAGCTCCTCAATTTGGTCACATGTCATTGATCATTAATTCAGAAACCGGGAAGAAGTTAAGTAAGCGGGATGAAACGGTTCTTCAATTTATTGAACAATACCGTTCACTTGGTTACTTACCAGATGCAATGTTTAACTTCATTACATTGTTAGGCTGGTCACCAGTTGGCGAATCAGAAATCTTTAACCAACGGGAATTCATCAAGATGTTTGATCCAAACCGGTTAAGCAAGTCACCTGCTGCTTTTGATATTAAGAAACTTGAATGGATCAACAACCAGTACGTCAAGGCTGCAAACTCAGACGTAATTGCTGATTCGGCATTGAAGCAATTGATCAAGGCAGGTAAGGTCGAAGAAAACCCAGACACAATGAAGATCGAATGGGCACGTCAATTGACAAGCTTATACAAACAACAAATGTCATACACGGGTCAAATCGTTGAAATGGCTGATGTTTTCTTCAGTGAACCAGATAAGCTGGATGATGCTGCTAAGGAAGAACTTGCAGTTGAAACGGCACCGGTTGTATTAAAAGAATTTGCAGAACGCGTAAAGAAGCTGCCAATTTTTGATGCAACTGAAATTCAAAACACGATCAAAGCAATTCAAAAGGAAACCAAGATTCGCGGACGGCAATTATACATGCCGATTCGAATTGCCACAACGCGCGCAATGCACGGTCCGGACCTCGCACCATCAATTGAATTGCTTGGACGGGAAAAGGCATTGAAGCACCTTGAACAAACATTAAAGGAAATTGGTGCTTAGTGAAGGCAAATATTTGATAAAAGAGGGCGGACATTGTCACCCTCTTTTGTGTACAGGAGAGCAAAATGCAGATTTACAATACATTAATTAATCAAAAAGAAGAATTTAAGCCGATCCACCCGGGCAAGGTCATGATGTATGTTTGCGGGCCAACCGTTTACAACTACATTCATATCGGTAACGCCCGGAGTGTGGTTGCGTTTGATACTGTTCGCCGGTATTTAGAATACAAGGGCTTTGATGTTCAGTACGTTTCAAACTTCACGGATGTTGATGATAAGCTGATCAAGGCAAGTCAGGAAACTGGAATGACAGTCCCTGAATTAGCAGATAAATACATCAAAGCATTTTATGAAGATATTGATGCGTTAAACGTTAAACGGGCAACGTTAAATCCGCGCGTAATGGAAAATATGGATGAGATCATTGCGTTTATTAACGAATTAGTTCAAAAAGGCGCTGCCTATGCTGTTGACGGTGATGTGTACTTTAAAACCCGCGAGTTTAAGACTTACGGGAGACTTTCAGGCCAATCGATCAACGACCTTGAACAGGGCGCAAGCGAACGGGTAACGGATGAAGAACAAGCCAAAAAGCGTGATCCGCTTGACTTTGCTCTTTGGAAAAAGGCCAAACCGGGTGAGATTGCCTGGGATTCACCGTGGGGAAAGGGCCGTCCGGGATGGCACATTGAATGCTCGGTGATGGCAACTAAGTATCTCGAAGACACGATCGATATTCATGCTGGCGGGGCTGACCTTGAATTTCCACATCATGAAAATGAAATTGCCCAAAGTGAATCCAAGACAGGACATAAATTTGTTAATTACTGGATGCATAACGGGTTCGTAACGATCGGCAAGGAAAACGAAAAAATGAGCAAATCGCTGGGAAACTTTGTTACGGTTCATGACCTGGTAAAGAAGGTCGATCCGCAAGTAATTCGGTTCTTTATGGCAACAACGCATTATCGGCGGCCAGTTCAATATACAGAAGAAAACCTTGCCGAAGCCAAGACAAACCTTGAAAAGTTGACAACGGCTTACCGAAACCTTGATTACCGGATGAAGGATGCCAGTGAAATCTCAGTTGATGAAGCGGTTCAGCAACAATTTGAACAATTGGTCAACGACTATGAAAAGGCAATGGACGATGATTTTAACGTTCAAAATGCGATGACTTCGCTCTATGAATTTGCTAAGTTAATGAATGTTTACGCTGAAAAGGAGCAGGTTTCAAAGGATCTTGCCAAGGCAATGTTGGCGAAGTTTGAAGCATTGACCCAAATTATCGGAATCAAGATGCCGAAACAGGAATTACTAGATGAAGAAATTGAAAAGTTGATTCAAGAACGAACCGAAGCCCGGGCAAATAAAGACTATGCCCGCAGTGATGAAATTCGGGATGAATTGAAGTGCCAAGGAATCATTCTTGAAGATACTGCGCAAGGAACACGGTGGAGAAGAGAATAATGGCAATTGCAGATTATAATCAGATGAACGGAATTGCGCTTGCGTATATTGGCGACGCAATTTATGAAGTGTATGTCCGGCAGCATTTGCTTCAAAAGGGACTTACCAAACCAACTAAGTTGCACCATATCGCAACCCGGTATGTTTCGGCAAAGGCCCAAGCGTTTTTGGTCGGACGAATGGAAGATCAACACCTTCTGACAGAAGAAGAACAAGAGTATTTTAAGCGCGGCCGGAATGCGAAAAGTCATACATCAGCCAAAAACACATCGGTGATGACTTATCGGATCTCGACGGGATTTGAAGCCCTTTTCGGCTACTTATATTTAAGTGAACAAAAGGATCGGTTAGATGAAATAGCAGCATGGTGTATTAAAACGGTTGAGGAGGAAAATTTAAGTGGCTCAAAGTAATACAAATGACATGGTGATCGGGCGGCACCCCGCAATGGCAGCCCTCAAGTCGGGCCAGACGATCAATAAGGTTTTTGTCCAGGCGGGCTCAAACTCAGATGCCATCGCTGAAATCGTGACTCGGGCAAAACAAAAGGGAATCATTGTTTCCCAAGTTCCGAAAACTAAGCTGGATCAACTGAGCAATAATCAAAATCACCAAGGCGTTGTTTTAACGGTTTCGCCATTTGAATATGCAACGGTTGATGATTTATTTGCGCGGGCTGCCAAGCGCAATGAAGATCCGCTTTTCTTGATTCTTGATGGGATCGAAGACCCGCACAATTTAGGATCGATTTTACGGACCGCAGATGCAGCCGGCATTCATGGGATTATTATCCCCAAGCGCCGGGCAGTTCAATTAACGTCAACGGTTGCGAAGACTTCAACCGGCGCCATTGAATACGTTCCAGTAGCACGGGTCACCAATTTAGTTCAAACCGTAAAGCAGTTAAAGGAACGCGGAGTATGGGTCTTTGGAACGGATATGAAAGGCCAAGATTTCCGGAAGTGGAGTGCTAAGGGACCGACGGCAATGGTCATTGGAAATGAAGGAAAAGGAATTTCACCGCTTTTGAAAAAGGAATGTGATGAAATGCTGACGATTCCGATGGTGGGGCATGTTCAAAGTTTAAATGCCAGTGTGGCTGCTAGTTTATTGATGTATCAAGCATTTTCATCGCGAGGAGAATAACCGATGAAAAAGCGGATTTTAATTGTGGATGCCTATAATATGATCGGCAACTGGCCGCAGCTTGATAAGTTAAAGAAGGCTGACCGGTTAGAAGATGCGCGTGATCAGTTATTGAAAGTTCTTTCGAATTATCGCAAGCAAATGGACATGGAGATCATTGTTGTGTTTGACGCGATGTACGTTCCGGGACTTTCAAAAAGCTATCAACAATATGACTTAACGATCATTTGGACGGATGAAGGGCAGACCGCTGACAGTTATATTGAATCTTTGGCTGGAAGGCTCTTTTCACCATTGACGCAGGTAACAGTCGCAACCAGTGATCAGGCCGAACAATGGACGATCTTTTCACAAGGAGCGCTTCGGAAGCCGGCATGGGAATTATATCAGGACATTAAGCATGCCCGGCGAAAAGTCAGTGAAGCAACGAAAAATTATCAAATTCAGTCAACGGTTCGAAAAAGTCCGTGGGATGAGCAGCAATTGGAAAAACTTGCGCAATTGCGGGATGAACTTTCAGAATAATTTGACACGTGCAAAGAATTAATTGTATAGTTATCTTGAGATTTTAGAAGGAGAGAATTATGTCTTCAAAACGTAAAATTGCATTAGCTTGTTCAGTTTGCGGTTCACGGAACTATACGATTACTGAGAATCCGAACCGGACTGAACGCCTTGAAGTAAAGAAATTCTGTAAATACTGTAATAAACATACTCTTCACCGAGAAACGAAATAAAGGAGCGAGAACGTTGAAATTTTTTAAAGAAGTTATTCAAACAATGAAGGATACAACGTGGGAAAATGCCCGTGAAACCCGGAAGGATACATCAACGGTTGTTACAATGTCAATTCTCTTGATTATCTTTTTTGCAGTCATTGATGCTGCAATTCAAGGTTTGATTTCCTTTATCTAGTCAAACGCAGAAAAGTTTGTTATACTAACGTTAGTTGAAAGAACCTTCGCTTTGCGAGGTTTTTTTATTTTGCTTTGAAATTAACTGAATTAATGATGAATGGAAGGATTACAATGGCAGAAACATCAGAAAAAAAGTGGTATGTTTTGCACACATACTCTGGATATGAAAACAAGGTCAAGACAAACCTTGAATCACGAGCCCAATCAATGGGAATGGAAGACTACATTTTTCGCGTAGTTGTTCCGGAAGAAGAAAAGCATGAAACAACCAAGACGGGGAAGGAAAAGATCGAAACGTTAAAGACCTTCCCTGGCTACGTGTTAGTTGAAATGGTAATGACGGATCAATCATGGTACGTTGTCCGGAATACCCCAGGGGTTACCGGATTTGTTGGTTCTCACGGTTCAGGAAGCAAGCCAGCACCATTATTGGATTCAGAAATCCAAACAATTTTACATGGCCTTGGCATGAGTACCCGTCATCAAGACTTTAAGGTCAATGTGGGTGATTCGGTTGCAATTATCGATGGACCATTTAAAGGTCAAGTAATTAAAGTAACTGAAGTTGATGGCGAAAAGATGAAGATCAAAGGGAACATCTTAATGATGGGTCATGAAACAAACGTTGAAGTTGGTTTTGATGAAATCGACAAGATCGTTTAATTTGAGATTCAGTTTTAAGATTAACTATAATGGATGAGGTTGCGGAAACAACCTCATTTTTATTAAGAAATAGAAAGAATTGATAAAAATGCGAGTTCAAGAACCAACGCTTTTCATTCATGGTTATTCGGGAACGTATTTTTCTTTTCGCAAGATGTTGAAACGGTTTGCGAAAAACCACTGGGGAGAGAAGTCATGTATCGTGATCATTTCGCGCACCGGTCAGATTTATTTTTGGGGCCGGCCGCATTCATTGATCCAAGTTTTATTTTTAGAAAACCGCGATAATGTTGCCCATCAAGTTAAATGGATCTGGAAATTATTGAACCAGTTGAAGACAAATTATGGGATTCCGCATGTGAACCTGGTTGCCCATTCGATGGGATGCGTATCGGTTTTAATGTATTTGAATCAATATGGATATGATGAACGGAATTCGAAGGTCAAACGGGTGGTTACGATTGGCGCTCCGTTCAATGACCTTGAAGTTGGTAAGCGAACGCCGTACATTGAAGATCATCCGTTAACGACAACGGGGCCGGTTGAAATGTCGCCGCTTTACCGGTGGATGAAAGTCAATAATATTGGGATGCCCGCAGACATTCGTTTCCTAAACATCGCGGGAAATTTGCAGAACGGAACTTTTTCTGATGGTCAGGTTTCGGTCAATTCGGCGCTGTCATTACGTTATTTGGTCAGGGATGTTCGGCGGCAATATCAGGAGTATATTATTCGTGGGAAACAGGCTGAACATAGTCTTTTACATGAAAACGAACAGGTCGATCAAATTATCGGCAAGTTTTTAACTCACTAATAAAGGAATTGAAATGGAGTGAAATTCAATGAAGTTAGTTGCGATTTTAATTGGATTAGGGCCGTTGATTGGATGGGGAATTTATCCGACAATTGCATCCAAATTTGGCGGCAAACCCGTAAATCAAATTCTTGGATCAACGATTGGAACGTTAATTTTTGCGATTGTTTATAATCAGCTCGAGCATTTAGGCTTTCCTCAGGGTAAAGACCTGCTGCTGGCGATCCTTTCGGGAATTGGATGGGCAGTGGCGCAAGTGATCACCTTTTATTCATTTACGTTGATCGGGTCTTCGCGGGCAATGCCAGTTACAACTGCTTTTCAACTTTTAGGAGCTTCGCTTTGGGGCGTCGTTGCGCTTGGCGATTGGCCAACGATGGTCGATAAGGTTGTTGGTTTTGTTGCTTTGGCGGTAATTATTCTCGGTGCTTGGATGACAGTCTGGAGTGAGCATAAAACCAAGGAAGACAGTAATTCTTTGCGCAAAGCCGTTATTGTTTTGCTGATCGGTGAAATTGGATATTGGGCTTACTCAGCCGCTCCGCAAGCAGCAAGCATTAACGGCAAACAAGCTTTCTTGCCGCAAGCGATTGGAATGGTAATTGTCGGGGTGATTTATGGAATCATTACTTTGGTTCGAAAACAAGGCAATCCGTTTGCTCAAAAAGTAACGTATAAGCAAATTATTTCAGGATTTTTCTTTGCGTTTGCGGCCCTTACATATTTAATTTCGGCACAACCGAATATGAATGGACTGGCAACCGGTTTTATCTTGTCACAGACGTCCGTTGTTTTAGCAACGTTAACCGGAATCTGGTTTTTGGGACAGAAGAAAACGCATCGTGAAATGGCAGTTACGGTTGGTGGCTTGATTTTGATCATCGCTGCGGCTGCGATTACAGTCATTGTTTAAAAGCATAAGTTTCAGTGCAGACCATTGCACTGAAACTTTTTTTGTGGTATATTTTAAAAGTATGTTTTACACATACTTAGTGGGAGGTCAAATCTAAATGGCCATCCGAACCACACACGGAAGAGGAGGTTTTTACCGTGGCAAAGAATGTAGTAAACGTAGTTAAGTTACAAATTCCTGCTGGAAAAGCAACTCCAGCTCCTCCTGTAGGTCCAGCTTTAGGACAAGCAGGTATCAACATTATGGGATTCACAAAGGAATTTAATGCACGGACAGCTGACCAAGCTGGCATGATTATTCCTGTTGTTATCAATGTATATGAAGACCGTTCATTCGACTTCATTACAAAGACACCACCTGCTTCAGTATTACTTAAGAAGGCTGCTGGTGTACAAAAAGGCTCAGGCGAACCTAACACAAAGAAGGTCGCAACAGTTACAAAAGACCAAGTTAAGGAAATCGCTGAAACAAAGATGCAAGATCTAAACGCTGCAGACGTTGAAGCTGCTATGCGCATGATTGAAGGTACTGCACGGAGCATGGGCTTTGTTGTTAAAGACTAAGCATAACTAACATGCTTCTCAGTCGGACACTTTGCGAAAGTAAAGATGTCAAGTGGGAGGTTTATCCGATGACCACATTTTGCAAGGAGGAAAACACTAATGGCTAAAAAGAAAAGCAAGAAATATTTAGAAGCTGCAAAGCAAGTTGAAGCTGACAAGAGCTACACATCAGAAGAAGCCCTTGAATTAGTTAAGAAGATCGACTTTGCTAACTTTGATGCAACTGTTGAAGCTGCATTTAACTTAAACCTTGATACAAAGCAAGCTGACCAACAATTACGGGGCGCAATGGTTTTACCAAACGGTACAGGTAAAGACCAAAAAGTTATCGTATTTGCTAAGGGTCCTAAAGCTCAAGAAGCTAAGGATGCCGGTGCAGATGTTGTTGGTGACGACGATTTGGCACAACGGATCCAAGATGGCTGGTTAGACTTTGACGTTGCAATCGCAACCCCAGACATGATGGCTCAAGTAGGTCGTTTAGGTCGAGTTCTTGGTCCTAAAGGCTTAATGCCAAACCCAAAGACTGGTACAGTTACAATGGATGTTAAGAAGGCCGTTACAGACGCTAAATCAGGTCAAGTAACATACCGGACAGACCGTGATGGTAACGTTCACGTTCCAGTTGGTAAGGTTTCATTTGATGCCAAGGCATTAAACGAAAACTTCATGGCAATTTACGAAGTAATTGCTAAGGCTCGTCCAGCTGCCGTTAAGGGAACATACATCAAGCACTTATCAGTTGCTTCAACATTCGGACCAAGTGTTACAATCGACGTTAACACTCTTAAATAAAAAAGTAATTGACCGGTAAGACCGGTTATGATAAACTAAAAATGTTGATAATAGTTCTACCTAAGACTCAGGTGGCGCAAGCCTCAAAATCCTGCCGAGGAGAATACGGTTCTTTCTCTATGTCTTAGTGTAGACATAGAGTTTTTTATTACTCTAATCTACAACTAGGAGGTGAAAACATGGTTAAAGAAATTATCGCTAAGAAGGCTGCGATCGTTGACGAAGTTGCTGACAAGTTCAAAAACTCAGTCTCAAACGTTGTTGTTGACTATCGTGGTTTAACTGTTGAAGAAGTTACAGACTTACGTAAACAATTACGTGAAGCCGGAGTTGAAATGCGCGTTATTAAGAACACATACTTAAAGCGTGCCGTAGCTAAGGCTGAAATTGAAGGCTTAGATGACGTATTTGCAGGTCCAACAGCTGTTTGCTTCTCTGAAGAAGATGTTACAGCTCCAGCACGGATTTTGGTTAAGTTTGCTGAAGATCACGAAAACCTTGAAATCAAGGGTGGCATGATTGAAGGTAAGGTTTCATCATTAGACGAAATCAACGCTTTATCAAAACTTCCAGATCGCGAAGGTTTGCTTTCAATGTTACTCTCTGTATTACAAGCACCAGTCCGCAACTTTGCATATGCTGTTAAGGCTGTTGCAGATAGCAAGGACGAAGGTGCTGACGCAGAAGCAGATGCAGAATAATTAATTAAAAATAATTTTTAAA
Source organism: Ligilactobacillus sp. 110_WCHN (assembly GCF_030518115.1). Classification (NCBI taxonomy): domain Bacteria; kingdom Bacillati; phylum Bacillota; class Bacilli; order Lactobacillales; family Lactobacillaceae; genus Ligilactobacillus; species Ligilactobacillus sp. 110_WCHN. Next base: position 37,918 of record NZ_JAULLI010000013.1, on the reverse strand, counting down.
TTTCGGAGGAAAATAAAATGGCATTAGATACAGAAAAGATCATTGCTGACTTAAAAGAAGCTAGCATTCTTGAATTAAACGACTTAGTAAAAGCTATCGAAGATGAATTTGGTGTTTCAGCTGCTGCTCCAGTTGCTGCTGCAGGTGCAGCAGGTGCAGACGGCGCTGCTGAAAAGTCAGAATTCGACGTTGAATTAACAGACGCAGGTTCAGCTAAGGTTAAGGTAATCAAGGCTGTTAAGGACATTACAGGTCTTGGCTTGAAAGATGCTAAGGGCTTAGTTGATGACGCTCCTTCAGTAATCAAGGAAGGCGTTGCTAAGGACGAAGCAGAAGACATGAAGGCTAAACTTGAAGAAGTTGGCGCAAAGGTTACTCTTAAATAATTAAGAGCGTGTCTTCAAGGAGGATGGATTTCCATCCTCCTTTTTTTTGTTGGAATTTTTAAAAATAGTTTTTAATTCAGAAGAGATTTCTCTTTTTTCCTTTTATCAAAAACGAACTTATTATATTATTTTAATTAGGACTGTTTAAGATTAAGGAGGAGCGATAATGCGAAAAGCATTTACGCGAGTAAAAGATTTTTATGAAAAACATGCCACGTTGCTGAAAATGGTTTTCATCCTTTCAGTATTACTGTTTGTTTTTACTGAAATCGGAAGAATTTTTCATCAATTAAATTGGCATCAAGTTGGCGAAGCCCTTTCAGATCAATCGCCCGTTGTCATTATCGCAATGTTGGTTTGCGGTTTGATTGCGGTCTTACCAATGTTGATTTATGACTTTGTCATTGTTAAGTTTTTACCGGGTGATTTTTCAACCGGATACATTGCGCGCAGCGGGTGGGTAACAAATACGTTTACCAACGTTGCGGGCTTTGGCGGTTTACTTGGAGCGACGCTGCGGGCAAACTTTTATAAAGACGGAGCAAGTAAAAAGGAAATTTTATATGCAATCTCCAAAATTGCATTGTTCCTGTTAGCCGGGCTTTCAATTTTTTGTTGGATCTCATTGGTAATGATGTTTGCCATTCCATCAGAAGCAATTTTCCATAAGTATTCGATTTGGCTGCTGGCCGGCGGATTGTACTTTCCAGTTTTATTCTTTATTACGAAGTTCAAAGATAATGAATTCTTCAAGGATTTAACGTGGAAACGTGAATTTGCATTGATTATTGGGTCAACGGTTGAATGGGGCTGTGCGGCCTTATTCTTCCTTGTGATCGGTGCCTTGATGGGGATTCACATCAAGTTGATCGATGTTATCCCGTTGTACATCATTGCTGAAATCTTAGGGATTATTTCAATGGTTCCGGGTGGATTAGGCTCATTTGATGTGTTCATGATTTTGGAATTGACCCACTTAGGAGTTTCAAGTGAATTGGCGGTCGTTTGGATTCTCTTCTTCCGGCTGTTTTATTACATTGTTCCGTTTATTTTAGGAGGCGTTTTCTTCGTCCATGATATGGGTCATCAAATCAATGAAAACTTTGATGGAATCCCGCAATCAGTTATTCAAAAGGTTGCCCATGGGTTGGTAACGTTATTTATGTACTTTTCAGGAATCTTCATGTTACTTGAATCTGCGTTGCCGAACTTTACCTTCTCAAATTCAATTTTGATGAAGTTTATGCCGTATACGTTCTTCTTCCTGAATCAGATGACGAATATTTTGTTTGCGTTCCTGTTGTTGGGAATGGCGCGGGCAATTCAACTTAAGCAACGCAAAGCGTATGTTCCAACGTTGATTATTTTGGCAATTGGGATTGTGAACACGTTGTGGAAAGAGTATACCCCGACCCTGGCAATTTTCTTGGTCTTTGTAATGATTTGCATTGTGCTTTCACGCAAAGAATTATACCGGGAAAAGATGCAGTTTTCATTTGAAAGTACGGTCTTAAGCATGTTGATGTTCGGAGGAGCGTTCTTGCTCTACATGTTAGTCGGAATCTTAAACCGGCCGCATCAACATCACCATCACCGGATCCCAGCTGGTTTGATTTTCCCTGATCAGCAAGTTTGGCTGTACGGATTAGTTGGAATGATCATTGCCGGCTTGATTTTGTTAGTCATGATGAATTACTTTACGAAGGGGAAAGATCCGTTTAATCAAATGAAATTCCCTGAAGAGCGCATTAAGGCAATCATTGACCAATACGGCGGGAATGAAGTTAGTCATCTTGCTTACTTAAAAGATAAGTTTATTTACATTTTCCAAAAAGATAATGAAGATCAGCTTTACCTGATGTACCAGATCAAAGCTGATAAAATTATCATTATGGGCGAACCGGTCGGAAATCAGCGGTATTTGAAGGACGCGGTGCGGGAATTAGTTTCACTATCGGATAAATATGGTTATCAGTTAGTATTCTACGAAATTAATTCGAAGTTAACGATGATCCTTCACGAGTTTGGTTTTGACTTTATCAAGACCGGGGAAGAAGGTTACGTTGAACTTGATAAGTTTACGTTGAGCGGAAAGAAACAACGGGCACAGCGGGCTTTAATGAACAAGTTCGAACGCGAAGGCTACGAGTTTTCAATAGTTGAACCGCCGTTTAGCGAAGAATTAATGACCGAATTAAAGGAAGTTTCTGATAGTTGGCTAGGCAGCCGGAACGAAAAGGGCTTCTCCCTTGGATTCTTTGATGAAAGTTATATTCAACGCGCACCGGTTGCAATTGTTCGCGATAAAGACGGAAAGTTAGTATCATTTGCGACCTTAATGCCAATGGAAAAGGACACGTTGTCGATTGATTTGATGCGGCATCGAAGCGACGCCCCATCGGGAATCATGGACAAGGTCTTTATTGAACTTTTCAAGTACGGTCAGGAAAATGGCTATAAGTACTTCGACCTTGGAATGGCCCCGTTATCTAACGTTGGGGATTCAAAGTACAGTTTTATTGAAGAACGGGTTGCCCATTTCATTTATGAATACGGGTATAAGTTATATGGTTTCCAAGGATTAAAGTCATTTAAGAACAAATATGCGAATGAATGGCATTCAAAATATACGACTTACCGGAAACGAAGCTCAATTGCAATTACGATGTTGCAGTTGGTAATGGTTGTAAATCAGAAGCGAAAACCAGAGAAATTTACGGTCTTGGCACCGAAGTTCTTGCAACAATAACTATGAAAGAGAAGCATTGTACATGCAGTGCTTCTTTTTTTGTTTTAAAAAGTATTTTAAAACTTGATATAATATTTGTGTCGATAACGATATAAGATGAAGGAGAAGCAAAATGGAAAGACAATTTAAAACCCTTGATGATTTTTTAGGAACTCATTTTATTTATACATATGACAATGGTTGGGAATATGAATGGTATGCCAAAAATGATCACACAGTTGATTATCGGATTCATGGGGGAATGGTTGCTGGTCGTTGGGTTAAAGACCAAGAAGCTGATATTGTAATGTTGACTGAAGGCGTTTATAAGATCACTTGGACTGAACCAACTGGAACAGATGTGGCGCTTGACTTTATGCCCAACGAAAAGAAAATGCATGGAACAATTTTCTTCCCCAAATGGGTTGAAGAACATCCAGAAATCACGGTTACTTTCCAAAATGAACACATTGATGTAATGGAGGAAGCCCGGGAAAAATATGAGACTTATCCAAAATTATTAGTTCCTGAATTTGCAACGATTACTTACATGGGTGATGCAGGTCAAAATAATGAGGATGTGATTGCCGAAGCTCCGTATAAAGGAATGACAGATGATATTCGGGCTGGAAAGTATTACGATTCAAACTATAAACGGATTAAAAAATAATTAAAGGAGAATCAAAGTGCCACGACCACGTGTATTACCATTTATTATTTTAGGATTACTGAATAAAAATGGATCAATGTCTGGGCGAGATATGATTAAAGAATTCAAGAATGAAATCAGCGAATTTTGGAGTGTATCGCACAGTCAGCTTTATCCTGAGCTTCAACGAATGCTTGAAGAAGGCGATATTGAAGTTCGAAAAGGTTCATCAAATCTTAAAGTCATTAATTATCAGATTACAAAGAATGGAATTGAAAAGCTTAATCAATGGTTTAGTGAATCAATCAATCTTAAAAATGATGATTTAACATCGGTCAAACTATACTGTATTGCTGATCGTCATTCTCCTTTATTATCTGAAATTTTTGAAAAAGAGTTTGATTTGCATAATCAAAAATTAAAGCATTTGAAAGAACGAAGGCAAATGCTATTTCAGAATCAAGAACAAATCAATAATGAATATGGCCACTATTTGATTCTTACCCGGGCAATTTCGGCGTGAAAAGGCATATTTAGACTGGCTTAAAATGAATAAGAGCAAAAAAAATCGATGATGAAAAATCCATCATCGATTTTTTATTTATTTTACTTAATAAACGGTTCTTCGACATCTTCGACCTTGATCCGGGCAAGTTGAACAGCAAGAAAATCATTGACTTTAAGCCATTTTGAGAGTTGAGTTGCATTTTGATCATTTGCTTGTTCATCCTTGGCAACGACAAGCGGGTCAAGTTGCTGAATTGCATGGGCAATTTGTGGGTAGTGATCAATTATAAAATCACGAATTTGCTGGTCACCCTTAAGTTTAAACTGGACGCCGGTATACCACAGATGATCTTTGAGAATCTGTTTTGCTGTGTTTTGAATGAAACATTCATTTTGATTCTCGTTTGAAAGATCGATGTACAGGTGATCAATATCGATCAGTCCTGAACTGGCATTTTCCTTTTTAAACCGCATGATATTATGAAACGTTGTAACTTCCTTTGATTGCATAAAATATTCCTCGCTTTTATTTTTCAGGGTCATCATTTGCCCATTTTTCGTAATCTTCATTGGTCATGGCTTCAACTTCCCCAAGACGATAGCCATTGCCGACCTGAGAGAAGAAATCATGGTTCGATGTGGTTGTTGAAATTCCGTTAATGACGGTTGGTTCAACGTCTTCGGCTGTATCAGGGAAGAGCGGATCTTGACCGAGGTTCATTAACGCTTTATTTGCGTTATACCGGACAAAGGTCAATACGTCTTCCGTCCAGCCAACTGGATCGTAAAGAAGGTGGGTGTACTTTTCTTCGTTTTCGTAAAGTTTCATCAAGAAGTCATACAACCAGTCCTTCATTTGTTGCTGTTCATTTTCGCCGCGTTCCTTTAATCCAAGTTGGAACTTGTAGCCGATGTATGTTCCGTGAACAGATTCATCCCGTAAAATCAATTTGATGATTTCAGCGGTGTTGGGCAATTGGTTGTGGCCCAAGTAGTAAAGGGGAGTGTAGAATCCCGAATAGAAAAGACATGTTTCAAGAAAAACATTCGCAACCTTTTGTTTCAACGGATCTTCAGCCGTATCGTTATAAATATCGCTGATCCATTTGGCTTTGTTTTGAAGAAATTCTTCAGAATCACTCCATTGGAAGATTTCGTCAATTTCGTCCGGAGTATTCAACGTTGAAAAAATCGTTGAGTAACTTTTGGCATGTACTGATTCCATGAATTGAATGTTATTTAAAACGGCTGTTTCATGTTGCGTGCGAACGTGCCGTCTTAATGATGCCATTCCATCCTGGGATTGAACGGTGTCAAGCAAAGTCAAGCCGCCAAAGACATGGCCAACAAGGTACTTGTGATCGTCATCAAGTTGGTGCCAATCCTTCAAGTCGTTTGAAACCGGAATCCGGGTATCAAGCCAAAACTGTTCCGTTAATTTTTCCCACGTTGCTTTATCAATTGCGTCATCGATCTTATTCCAGTTGATTGCTTTGTAATTATTGCTCATCAGAAATTTCCTCACTTTCCTATGCTAAAACGTCAAGCATTGTTTGATAGATCCGTTCCACATCGCGGCTGGTCCCCCGAAGTTCATATGTATCGAGAAACGGAACGTTGAATTGTTGGGCGTACCGGCGAGCAGTCAAACAGAACTGCTGGTTAAAATTCCGGTTTCCTGAACCAATAACTCCTAAACAGTGAGCAGCATTATCGCCATAATCAATGTATTCCCCTAAAGCATTCGTCATTAATTCCTTAACGCCGTTATCAATTCCGTTGCCGCCATCAAGGTAGGTTGGAACGAAAACAAAATAATCTTCAGTTTCGTCATCAAACGGATCGGCTTCACTGATCTCCTTTGCGTTGATCGTGTCGTCCGGCCGATGAGCTTCAGCATAGTCTTTTAACTTTTCAATAAATGCCCGTGTGTTGCCTTCAATTGAGGTAAATAAAATGTTGATTTTCATAAAATAAATTCCTTTCTTCCCCTAAAAAGAATGTTAGATTGAACAGCTTTCACATTCATTCACACTGAATGCTTCTGAGCCGTCGTCAGTATATGTTCTGACGTAGTATAAACTCTTGATTCCCTTATGCCATGCGTAGTTCCGGATGATCGACAGATCGCGGGTCGTCATCTTATCTGTACGGCCGTCCTTCCATGGGTACAGGCCTTCAGCAATCGTTGACTTAAAGTACAAGGTAATTGAGATTGACTGGTCAACGTGCTCTTGAGCTGCAGCGTAGACGTCGATCATCTTCCGCATATCTAAGTCATACGCGGATTTGTAATATGGCATTGTATCGGTTGAAAGGTAAGCAGCCGGGTAGTAGACCTTCCCAATTTTACCTTCTTGCCGTTCTTCGACCTTTTGAATGATTGGTTGAAGGGAAGCAGTCGTGTTGCCAACGTATGAAATTGAACCGGTTGGAGCAACCGCCATCCGGTAAGCATTATACAAACCATCACGCATGACGTTTTCTTTTAATTGAGCCCAATCTTCTTTAGTTGGAATAAAAATCCCGGCGAACAATTCCTTAACGCGATCGCTTGTTGGACCCCAATCTTGGTTAATGTACTTGTCAAAGTATGAACCGTCAGCATATGCACTCTTTTCAAATTCAAAGAACGTTTCTTGCCGTTCCTTGGCAATCTTGTTTGAAGCAACCAACGTCCAGTAATTTAATAACATGAAGTAGACATTGGTGAATTCAATTGATTCCGGCGAACCGTATTGAATGTGGTTCTTGGCTAAGAAAGCGTGCAGCCCCATTGCCCCTAATCCAACTGAGTGGCTTAACTTGTTGCCTTCATAAATCGACGGGACGACCTTGGCGTTTCCTTGGTCAGAAACGAATGTTAATGCCCGCATCATGGTTTCAACGGACTTGCCGAAATCAGGTGAAGCCATCAAGTTGACGATGTTGGTCGATCCTAAATTACAACTGATATCGGATCCAAGAACTTCGTATTCTTGAAGGTCGTTGATCTTTGATGGCCGCTGAATTTGGGCAATTTCTGAGCAGAGATTGCTCATGATGATTTTACCGTCAACGGGATTAGCCCGGTTCATAGTATCGATATTGACGATGTACGGGTAGCCGGATTCTTGTTGAAGCTTACTGATTTCCTCTTCAAGTTCCCGGGCCTTGATCTTCTTTTTATGAATCTTTGGATTATTGACTAAGTTGTCATATTCCTTGGTAATGTCAACGTATGAGAATGGAACGCCGTATTCCTTTTCAACGTCATATGGTTCAAATAAGTACATGTCGGCGTCTTGTTGAACTAATTCATAAAACTTATCAGGAACAATTACCCCAAGGGAGAGGGTCTTCATCCGAACCTTTTCATCGGCATTTTCACGTTTAGTTGCTAAAAATTCGATGATGTCGGGGTGGAAGACGCTTAAGTAAACCACGCCGGCCCCTTGACGTTGGCCGAGTTGGTTTGAGTAAGAAAAACTGTCTTCCAAAAGTTTCATTACCGGAACAACTCCCGAAGCCGCGTTTTCGATTCCTTTAATTGGAGCTCCAGCACCGCGGAGATTGTTCAACGTAATTCCAACGCCGCCGCCGATTTTTGAAAGCTGCAATGCAGAGTTAATGCACCGGCCGATCGAATTCATATCATCAGTTGGTTGAAGTAAGAAGCAGGATACGAATTCTCCCCGGCGTTTCCGCCCGACATTCAAGAACGTTGGGGTTGCAGGTTGGTACCGTTGATGGATCAATTCATCGGCAAGCTGCATTGCAAGGTCTTCATCGCCGTTTGCCATGTAAAGGGCGTTCATTGCAATTTTATCCTCATAAGTTTCAAGGTAATAATTGCCATCGTTTGTTTTTAAAGCATATTGATTGAAGAATTTGTAAGCGGCCATGAATGATTGAAATTCGAAATGTTGGTCTTCAAGGTAGGCATACAGTTTCTTGATAAATTCAAAATCGTACTTTTCAACAAATTCTTTTTCGATGTAGTCATTTTCGATGAGAAATTTAAAACGTTCCTCTAATGAAGAGAAGCGTTTGGTGTTTGGTTCAACATTCTCTTTAAGGAAGGCTTGTAAAGCTTCCTTATCTTTTTCCAATGGAATTTTATTATTTACGGGAATGTTGATCTGGTTATTTAAGTCATAGTAGGTTACATTGCTGATATCGATGTCTTTAATTCCCAAGATGATCGCCTGCTTTCTGTGAGGGTTTAGTTAGCAGCAACAAGTTCCTTTAATTGGTCTGGCCGGAAGCCGTTAATGATTGGTTCTGAATTGTTTTCAAGGACGGGAACACTTTGAAATCCTTTTTCTTTTAAGTAATCAACATATTCAGGTTCTTCTGAAATGTTGTGTTCTTCAAAGGTAATATTGTTTTGTTCTAAGAAGCGTTTGGTCATTTTGCATTGGATGCAGTTGTTTTTTGTATATAAAACTAAATTCATCTGGATGTCTCTCTTTCCGTTAATTTCGTGTACGTGATGTAAGTATACACTTTTGAGAAAATAATACAATATGTAGTTGTTTAACAATTTGATAAGCATATATATGGTGGATATTCAGGAATCGCGTCATCAAAGGGTTTGCTTTTAATTTTAAAAATTCGTATCATAAAAACAAAGAGAAAGGACGGAAAATTTTGACAAATTATTACTATTCAGAACACCCAGATGTTGAGCATCAGGAACGGCGGTGGAATTTTAATTTATTAGGAAATGAATTTCATTTTGTGACTGATAATGGGGTTTTTTCAAAACGCACGGTTGATTTTGGTTCCCGCACCCTGTTGGATGCATTGGAAGCAACGGGAATGTTTGAAAATCTTCAAGGAACGGTCCTTGATGTCGGTTGTGGGTATGGTCCGATTGGATTGGCACTTGCAAAATGTTATCCGCAATTAACGGTTGAAATGGTCGACGTCAACCATCTGGCACTTGACCTTGCTAAGGAAAATGCGACATTAAATGAAATCAACAATGTGGATATTTTTGCATCCGACGTTTATGCCCAGGTGGATAAGACAGATTATCAAGCAATTGTTTCGAATCCGCCGATTCGGGCGGGCAAGAAAATTGTTCACCAAATTCTTGAAGGGGCATTTGATCACCTTCAGGCAGGCGGAACGTTAACCGTGGTAATTCAAAAGAAGCAGGGCGCCCCGTCTGCGAAAAAGAAAATGGAAGAAGTTTTTGGAAACTGTCAGATGATTGCCCGCAATAAGGGATACCAAATCTTGCAAAGTCAAAAGGAATCATAAAATGGAAGAAAAGCACGCGCAATTTATGCAGGCTGCCCTGCATGAAGCACAGCAAGCAGCTACAATTGGGGAGATCCCGATTGGCTGTGTAATTGTGAAGGACGATCAAATCATTGGTCGCGGATTTAATTACCGCGAACACTCCAAATTGGCGACGGACCATGCGGAGATCCGGGCAATTCAAATGGCCAATCAGGCCCTTCAAAGCTGGCGGCTTGAAGACTGTACGTTATATGTTACCTTGGAACCATGCCCAATGTGTACGGGAGCAATTTTAAACGCCCGGATTCCGGAAGTTTATTATGCCGCGGCCGACGAAAAGGCGGGAATGGCTGGAACACTTGATAACCTGTTGAATGATCCGCGGTTGAATCATCAAGCAATTATCCACAAGGGCTTGCTGCAGGAACAAAGTTTGAAACTTTTGAAGTCGTTTTTTGCACAGGCCCGAAAAAAATCATAAAAAAGACTGGAATTTTTAGTGGAGTTACGGTATCATATTAATTGCCGTAAGGCCTTAAGACAATATCGTCTTAACGAATCGTGTCAGGTCCGGAAGGAAGCAGCACTAAGTTCTGTTCGGTATGTGTCTTAAGTTGATATGAATTTGAACTCTCGGTCTTAGGGATCGGGAGATTTTTTTTAGAAATTTATTGATAGGAGGAACCTTTCATGGCATATCAAGCTTTGTATCGAACATGGCGGCCGCAACGTTTTGAAGATGTTGTGGGACAGGAAATGATCACTAAAACTCTTCGCAATGCAGTGATGACGAATCAAACGTCCCATGCATATTTGTTTACTGGTCCCCGGGGAACCGGGAAAACGTCGACAGCGAAGATCTTTGCCAAGGCAATTAACTGTCACCACCAGGAAAACGGTGAACCATGCAACGAATGCGAAATTTGTAAAGCCATCACAAACGGCAGTTTGAATGATGTGCTTGAAATTGATGCGGCCTCAAACAACGGGGTCGAAGAGATCCGTGATATCCGTGATAAGGTTAAATATGCTCCAACTCAGGCCGACTATAAGGTCTACATCATTGATGAAGTTCACATGTTATCCACGGGCGCATTTAATGCTCTGTTGAAAACCCTTGAGGAACCGCCGGCCAATGTTGTGTTTATTTTGGCAACCACGGAACCGCACAAGATTCCGGCAACGATCATTTCACGAACACAACGGTTTGACTTTAAGCGCATTACTTCAGCAACGATTCTAAAACGGATGGAATACATCTTGAATCAAAAGGATATCCAGTATGAAGATGCGGCGTTAAAGGTGATCGCCAAGGCTGCAGAAGGCGGAATGCGGGATGCGTTAAGCATTCTTGATCAGGTTATTTCGTTTGGTGAAAATAACGTTACGCTGGAGAATGCATTGCTGGTAACGGGCAGCGTGACGAAAACGGATCTTTTGAATTACTTACAGGCGGTTGTGGATCAAAAGACGCCGGAAGCATTGGAAATGATCCACAAGTTGGTTCAAGACGGCAAGGATGCTTCCCGAATTGTGGAAGACTTGGTGGAATATTGCCGGGATTTATTACTTTATCAACAATCTCCAGCAATGCTTGAGGAAACGGAACTTGGAATGCTGGATGAAGACTTCAAGAAGTTTGCGCAAGAAATTGAACCGGAAACAGTTTATCAAATGATCAATATTTTAAATGAACAGCAGGAAAACATGCGGTATACGTCGCACCCAACGGTTTACCTGGAAGTTTTGACGGTTAAGCTGAGTCAGCTTAAAAATCAACCGCAAGTTTCTCAAGCCAATGCCCAACCGACAATCAGTGCGGATCAAGCCCAGATCGACCGGTTAATGAATCGGATCCAACAGCTTCAAGATCAAATCAACAGTTTGCAGCAGACCCAACCACAAGCAGCCCGGCCTGCTCGGCGGCAAGTGGTTTCAACGAACCAGACAAAGGTTAAAGAAGTTAAGGTCAACTACGAAAAGGTTAATGAAGTCTTGGGGAACGCTACCCGGGCAGATTTGAATCGGTTCCAACAAGTTTGGGGCGATTTAGTCAATATGCTGACGGTTCCGCAACGGGCAATTATGAGTGTCAGCAGACCGGTAGCAGCAAGTTCAGAGGGTGTCGTGATTGGATTTGAATACCCGTACCTTTGCCAAAAAGCCATTGATGACCGCGAACTTCAGGATGCACTGACTAATGGCTTAAGTCGGCTTGTGGATCAAGATTTAAGTTTACTTTTCTTACCAAATGAACAATGGTTAAAAATTCGGAAAGATTACCTTGCAAAGCGGAAGGTTGAAAAGACAAACGCCCAACCAACAGCCCCAGCGGGAAACAACGCGGCTGATTCGCAAGACGAAGAACCGGCTCAACCGCCGATCGTTGCGGAGGCCCAGAAATTATTTGGAAAAGAAGCAGTTCAAGTTAAAGAAGATTAATGAGGTGATTAAATGCAGTATCCAGAACCAATTGCAAAATTGATCGATAGTTACACGAAGTTGCCGGGAATTGGCAGCAAAACGGCTACCCGGCTTGCATTTTTCACCCTTGATATGGATGAAAAAGATGTGGAAAACTTTGCCAAGGCCCTTGTTTCGGCAAAGAAGGACCTGCATTTCTGCAGCATTTGCGGCAACATTACTGAAAGCGATCCATGCGTGATCTGTGCAGATAAATCACGGGATCAAAGCCAGGTAATCGTTGTGGAACAGCCAAAAGACGTGATGTCGCTTGAAAAGATGCGGGAATATCATGGCTTGTACCACGTTTTGCATGGCGTTTTATCACCAATTGAAGGGAAAGGTCCGGAAGATATCAACATTACGGGCTTGATCAAGCGCCTGCAGCAAAATGACCAAATCAAAGAAGTGATTTTGGCAACCAATGCTACTCCGGAAGGGGAGGCAACCGCAACGTACATTGCGCGGTTGATCAAACCGGCTGGGGTAAAGGTTACCCGGCTTGCTCACGGCTTAGCGGTCGGCAGCGACATTGAATATGCAGATGAAATGACCTTATTTAAGGCGATTGAAGGGCGGACAGAACTGTAATGTTTGGATTTGGAAGAAAAAAACGCAATCAAGAAACATTGAAGAAACAATATGATCGAAAACTATTAGCTGATATTGAATTGGCCAAGGATGAATTCAATAACATCCGGCACAACGACGATTTGTTAGCAACCATGTCAACGGAAGAATTGCTGGCAAGTGAGCAAATTGCCCGGGCGAAGTTTGAATTCCTTTTCCGCGAAGCAAAACATCGGAAAGTAAAGGCTAAAATTCAAGAATCAGTGATTGTTCGATAGAAATAGGCTTGCGATGAAAATCGCAGGCCTGTTTTTTTATAAATGATATCGATTATCATTTTCTTGATCACGATAATCTAAAATTTTCAGGTTTGCAGTAATGATTCCGCGATATTGACCGTGTAAGGATAGTTGCTGGTCATGAGGATTTAATTTGATTGTCATTTCGTCATCCATGAACATCTTGGTGTAATCCTTATAATAGAAATTTCCTAAAGAAGTGGCTAAATTTTGATTATATTCGTGAAAATCACAGTCTTTGTGGACAATCAAAATTCGAAACGCTTGGTTCAAGGTGCATTCGGTTTTGCCTTCTGCTAAAAAGCCATTGCCGTCACCATAATCAAGTAGGACGATTGAATCTGGATCGTCAAAGAGCGGTGTCAATTTGGACGCTGCTTCAGAGGTAAGTGATAATTTCATTGTAAAGACTCCTTTCATTGTTAGTATAACTTACTTTAGGTTAGAAAATAGTTAAAATGCTTTTTGAATAGATACTAGTATAATGATTATATTTTATTAAACTATGCAAATTTTGATAAGATAGAAGTAGGACTTAGAGAATCAGGAAGATATTTTAGGATATTTGTTAGGGGAAAACACCTTGCAAGTGGAAGCTTGCAGGGTGTTTTTATATGCTTTTTGATTGCGAAAAATAAAAAGACAATTTAACAAATCTATTGGAGAATTCTTCCAAATTAAAGTACAATTAAAGTATTAATATTGAAGAGAGTTGTTGGCATTGAGTGGAAAGTTTATTACGTTTGAAGGCCTTGACGGGTCAGGGAAAACGACCGTCATTCGAAATGTAATTAAAGCCTTTGAACAGTCGCCGGACGCTGACCGCTTTATGTATAGTCGTGAGCCCGGCGGCAATCGGATTGCGGAGGCAATTCGGAAGATTATTTTAAGCGAAGAATATGCCGAAATGGATGCCCGGACGGAGGCGTTGCTGTTTGCAGCGGCGCGGCGGCAACACTTGGTTGAAAATGTTTTGCCAGCGTTGAAGAACGGCAAAATTATCATGAGTGACCGCTTCGTTGACAGTTCATTAGTGTATCAAGGCGCTGGCCGTGAGATCGGAATGGATGCCGTAGCCAAAATCAATGAATTTGCAACGAATGGGTTAACGCCGGATCTGACGTTGTATTTTGAAATCGATCCGGAAGTCGGATTAAGTCGGATTCAGAATAACCGGCAGGATGAAGTCAACCGGTTAGATAAAGATCAGCTTGATTTTTACCGCCGGGTCCATCAGGGATATTTAAAACTTGCTCAAGATAATCCGCAACGCATAAAGGTTATTGATGCCAGTCAGTCAATTGAGAAGGTAACTGACGATGTGCTTGCAATTTTGAAACAGTTTTTAAAGGTTAAGGAGCACGAATGAAATTAGTAATCGCAATTGTTCAAGATAAAGATAGCGATCAATTAAGCAACCAGTTCATCGAGCATGATGTGCGGGCGACAAAACTTGCATCGAGCGGCAGCTTTTTGCGGTCCGGAAACTCAACTTTTTTGATTGGAATTGATGATCAACGGGTTGATGAGGTGCTTGAAATTATAAAGCATGTCTCGAAGAAACGGCGGAAGTTTATTACCCCGCCAGTCGGAGTCGATACCCACGTTGAAGGGGTGCATAATAATTATCCGCGCCAAGTCAGCATTGGCGGCGCAACGGTTTTTGTCCTCGATGTTGCTCAGTTTGAACAGTATTGATTTGATGGAGGAATCATGGAGCAGGAGATCACAGCAATTCAACCACAATTAACGCAGCATTTTGCGAAACTGATAAATGAAAATCACCTTGCACACGCGTATTTATTAAGCGGAGCATCCGGAACAGGCAAGCTTAGTCTTGCAGTTTGGATCGCTCAGGGAATTTTCTGCAATCAGCGCAACGCGGATGGAACGCCATGTTTAAAATGCTCGGAATGTCGGCGGATTGCTGCAAATGAACATCCTGACGTGGTGCGGATCACTCCTGAAGGACGGTCGATCAAGGTCGATCAGGTCCGGTACTTAAAATCAGAATTTTCTAAAAGCGGGTTGGAAGGTAACCGGAAAGTTTTCATCATTCAAGACGTTGAAAAGATGACGACGAGTGCAGCCAATAGCTTGCTGAAATTCATTGAGGAACCGAACGGCAGCATTACGGCGTTTCTCCTTTCAAGTCATGCCAATCAGATTTTGCCGACGATCGTTTCGCGGTGCCAGGTTGTTGAAATGGCGAGCTTAAACCGGGAAACCCAATTGAAAAAGCTCATGGATGCTGGAGTTGATAAGGCGGTTGGATCTGTTTTGGTGAACTTAAATGCTGATTTTGATGAACTGGTCGCGTTAGGGACCGATGAACAGTTTCAGAAATTGCTTACCGAAGTTGTGAACTGGATGAAGGCGATTTTAGCGGATGATTGGCGGGCATTTGTCTATGTTCAGACCCGGTTGATGCCGTTAGTTGATGAACGGCCTGCTCAAGAACGCCTTTTGGAATTGATGGTCATGATTTGCCGGGATTTGATTTTATTGCGGTATCATCAGGAGGCCGAAGTTGCATTTATCACCGAAAAGCAGATGCTTGCTCAGGCAGCTGAACAAATCCCAGCTTCCCAGCTGACCAAGGGCGTTGAATTGGTGATGAATTACTGGAACCAACTGGCAGTTAACGTTTCATATCAAAATGTATTAGAAGGATTAACATTGCGGTTATGCCGCTGCTACCACAAAAGATAGGATATGATAGGAATGGATAAAGGAGAATTATACGATAGTTTTGAAACGATGGAAGCTCAAGCAAATGAAATGGCAGCGACCCTTTCATTGATGCGGAACCAAATGACGCAGATTATTGAAAAGAACAACCAGCTTGAAGTTGAAAATACGCATTTGCGCGAGCGGCTTGCTGAACTTGAAAATAATAAGAAAACAAAGAAAAACAGCGGTCTTTCCCGGTCGCGGCAAAACTTGGAAAACCTTTATCATGAAGGATTCCATGTATGTACCCAGTATTTTGGTTCGCGCCGGACGGATGATGAATGTATCTTTTGCCAGGATATAATTTACGGAGAAAAGTGGAGAGAAATCGATGGCGATTCAAAAGGTAAGTAGTTTTCAAAATGTCGATCCGCAGGTTGGAGCGCTGTATTTAGTTCCAACCCCGATCGGAAATTTAAACGATATGACGCCCCGCGCGGTTGAAACGTTAAAGCAGGCAGATTATATTGCTGCCGAAGATACGCGGAACACCCAGAAACTGTTAAATCACTTTGATATCCACACAAAACAGATCAGTTTTCATAAGTTTAATACTCAGGAGCGCATTCCTGAATTGATTGCAATGCTGAAAGATGGCAAGAATATTGCCCAGGTCAGTGATGCGGGAATGCCGTCGATCAGTGATCCGGGACATGAATTGGTTGAAGCATGCGCGGCCGAAGGAATCCGGGTGATTGCGCTTCCCGGACCAAGTGCGTCATTGACAGCTTTGATTGCTTCTGGTCTTGTTCCCCAACCATTCTTGTTCTACGGTTTTTTGCCGCGGAAAAAGACGGAACAGGTGGCGGTTCTTGAAAAGTTGAATTCGCAAACGGTAACGATGATTTTCTATGAAGCCCCGCATCGCTTGAATAAAACGTTGAAAAACTTGATGGCCGTTTTTGGCGAAGAGCGGAAAATTGTTTTGTGCCGGGAACTGACAAAACGGTATGAAGAGTATTTACGCGGAACACTTGCCGATGCGGTTGAATGGAGCGGACAGGAAGAAGTTCGCGGCGAGTTTGTCTTGATCGTTGAAGGTAACGCACATCCGGAAGAAACCCAACCGGAAAAGGTTAGCGGGTCACTGAAAGACCAGGTTCAACAATTGATCGATGATCATCAAATGAAACCGAATGCCGCTATTAAACAAGTTGCAAAGAACAATCACTTAAAGAAACAGGACGTTTATAACGAGTATCATGGGCTGAATTAAAAGTTAGTTTTAAGGAGTGGGCACTGTGCCAGGAAAAAAGTATACCGAAGAACATAAAGTTGTTTATTTTGAAACCAATGTGACTGGGCGGTTGAATATTGGAAATTTGGTCGACCTGTGCATGTTGGTTTCAACTGATCAAAGTTCGAATCTTGGAATCTCAACCGAAAAGCTTGATTCAATGGGATATGGATGGATCGTAAGCCAGAATATTATTGATGTCAAACGGCTTCCAGTCGATCATGAAAAGGTTAAGATCACGACCCAGGCTGAATCATATAACCGGTATTTCTGCTACCGGGACTTTATGATGGAAGATGAACAGGGTGAAGAGATTGTTAAGATGCACACTGTCTTTTGCTTAATGGATAAGGAAAAGCGGAAAATTGCCCGAATTAAAGATGAAATCGTTGGTCCGTATGAAGGCGATTATACGACGAAGGTTGAACGCTTAGCAGTTCCACCGGCTTTGAAACCGGAAGAAGCGGAGATCACGAAGAAGTATCGTGTCCGCTTTATGGACATCGACAGCAACCAGCACGTGAATAACATTCACTACTTTGATTGGATGCTTGATACATTACCGGAAGAATTTTTGCGGACGCACGAAGTTAAACAGTTTAACATCGTTTATAAAAATGAAGTTCGGTCTGGCGAAGTCGTTGATAGTTTGACGCACTTTGATGAAGAACGGTTGGAATCGATCCATGAAATTCGGGTTGGCGATAAGGTCAGCTGTACCGCAAAGGTTGAATGGCAAGAATTAAAGTAGGCCGTGAAGGTTGTTATTCTTCATGTATGTGGTATTATGTTTATGATTTTAATTAATAAGGACGAAAAAAATGAAAATATTAGCAATTGATACGTCAAACCAGCCGCTAAGCGTAGCGGTTTTAGATGACGATCATCTTTTGGCAACCAAGACGATGAATATTTCACGCAATCACAGTACAACGTTAATGCCGGTCGTGGCTGAATTACTGGAAGACAGTCACTTAGATGTTGCAGATATCGATCGGTTTGTTGTTGCTGAAGGCCCTGGATCATATACAGGACTTCGGATCGGAGTAACAACGGCGAAGGTTTTAGCTTCGACCCTTAACAAGGAACTTGTTGGGGTTTCAAGTTTAAAAACCGTTGCAGCCAATATTGACCCGGAGACAGACCGGGTGATCGTTCCATACTTTGATGCCCGGAACTTAAATGTGTTTGCGGGGGCATACCAATGGAAAGATGGTCAATTAGTTAGTGTGATTGAAGATCAGCATATCAGTTTTAAGAACTTACTTGCTCAACTTCAAGACTTGCACCAGCCAATCATGTTTGTTGGTCCGCAAAAGGACGAGTTTGCTGAAATGAGTGCTCAAGTTTTAGGCGCTCAAGCAACGTTTGCATCAGCTGACTTTCAACTTCCTCAAGCTGCAGTTTTAGGCAGATTGGGAAGAACAATGGATCCGGTTGATATTGATTTCTTTGTTCCTCAATATCGGCGGTTAACTCAAGCTGAATTACAATGGATGGAAAAACACCCTGAGGAGAAGGATCGGCATGCCAACTATATTGAAAAAGTTTAAAGAGAAATTTGAACATTTGCTTTCGCCAGGAGCAGATGACAAGAAAATTGACTTTGAAAATCAAACCGTAACCCTTGATGATCAGGATTACCTTTTTTGTCGGGCAGTTGTTTCATCAATTCCGGAAATGTTGTCGGTTGAACGGGCGGTTTATAACGGGAAAACGCCAATTAACTACGCCGTGTTTGAAAAGCAGATCCAAGATGTTGCTAACCAGCTTGTGTTGTTAGTGCGATTTGAAGACCGCGTGGTTGCATATGTTGCTTGCAATTATGCTCATGGCGAAGCGCGCATCACGGATATTGCAATCGTTCCGCGATTTCAGCGTCGTGGAATTGCAACTAAGATGTTGAAGTTTGTGATTGCTGAAGCACAGAAATTACGGTGCCGGCGGGTATCACTCGATGTTCGTCAAAGCAATCTCCAAGGTCAAAAGTTTTATGGCGATTTAGGATTTAAGAAAGAACGCATTAAGCATCATTATTTTAGCGACAATGATGAAAATGCATATGAATATGGATATTTACTTAAAGGTGAGAAGTAATCGTGGAAAAGCGGAATTTAATTTTATCATTTGAATCGAGTTGTGATGAGACCAGTGTTGCGGTAATTGAAAATGGCTGCAAAGTACTGGCAAATATTGTTGCGACTCAAATTAAAAGTCATCAGCGGTTTGGCGGCGTGGTTCCTGAAGTTGCCAGCCGGCACCACATCGAAATTATTACAACCTGCATTAAGGATGCCCTCGAAGAAGCAGGGGTAACCTATGACGATTTGGATGCCGTTGCAGTAACATACGGTCCGGGACTTGTGGGATCACTCTTGATTGGGGTAATGGCAGCCAAAGCCGTTGCATTTGCTCATCATTTACCACTGATTCCGGTTAACCATATGGCAGGCCATATTTATGCAGCCCGGTTTGTTGACGAAATTAAGTTTCCGGCCTTGGCACTATTGGTTTCAGGCGGCCATACGGAATTGGTTTACTTGCCACGGGAAAATAAATTTCAAATCATTGGTGAAACCCGGGATGATGCTGCTGGTGAAGCCTTTGATAAGGTCGGCCGGGTTCTTGGAATCAATTATCCTGCCGGCAAGGAAATTGATGAGTTAGCTCATCAAGGAAAAGATACATTCCATTTTCCACGGGCAATGGAAAAGGAAGACAACTTTGATTTCAGTTTTAGCGGCTTAAAGAGTGCCTTTATCAATACGGTTCATCACGCTGAACAAGTTGGCAAAACGCTGGATAAAGCCGATTTAGCTTGCAGTTTTGAAGCCAGTGTTGTTGATGTTTTAGCTGCCAAGACTGTTCATGCGTTAAAGAAGTTCCCGGTCAAACAACTGATCCTTGCGGGCGGAGTTGCTGCCAACCAAGGCTTACGGGAACGGCTTGACCAAGAATTAAAGGCTTTTCCAGATGTCCAATTATTAAAGGCACCGCTTAAATTATGCGGGGATAATGCTGCAATGATTGGCGCTGCGGGATACGTTAGGTATAAGCATGGCGTCCGGGCTGGCCTTGATTTAAATGCTGATCCAAGTTTGGAATTTGACTGGATCAATGAATAGAATAAATAAGTAAGAGAGCCATATCTGGCGGTGATGTTTTGTTAAACATTTGCTCGCAAAGGATATGGTTTTCTTTTTAGAAAAGAGATTACAATGAAGAAGAGTTCAAAATTTTTATTTTTCGGATTGATCATGATGGGGCTGATTTTGCGGGTTCCATTCACGTCAATTCCACCAATTTTAACGGACATTGCCCGCGGACTGCATATTAGTGTCAGTTCGTTGGGAATTTTAACAACGATTCCGTTGCTGATGTTTGCAATTTTCTCGCCGATCGCGCCACGCATTGCCCAGAAAGTCGGAATTGCCCGGACATTTGCCGGGGTGTTGATCTTATTGATGATCGGATCGTTACTCCGAATCGTGAATGTTCCGTTCCTGTTTATCGGGACCGCCTTGATTGGAATTGGCATCGCAATGTTAAACGTTTTGATGCCGTCAGCGGTAATGACGTATTTTCCAAATAAGATCGGCAAACTGACAGCGATTTACACGACCGTGATGACCTGTGCCACCGCGTTAATGTCGGCATTGGCGGTTCCGATTACCCAGCATAGTTCATGGCAAATGGTCATTATTGTATTGACCGTTTTGCTAGCAATCACGTTTGTAATTTGGTTACCGAACATTAAACGCGAAAAGCAGGTTCAAGCCCAGTCTTCGACGGATGAGCAAAAACAAACCAAACACCGCGAATCAGCATGGCGGACCCCAAAAGCATGGATCATGCTTGTGTTTAGCGGTTTGCAATCTTTATTATTTTATACGGGGTTAACGTGGCTGCCAACAATGGCAACGGAAGCCGGACTTTCGCAAACCCTTGCCGGAAACTTATCAGGAATTTATTCATTGATTGGAATTCCGCTTGCACTCGTGTTACCTGCAATTGTTGAAGCCATTTCGCTGCGCAAACGCCAGTTATTGATGGGATTCTTTGATGCTTTGGGAATCATTGGAATCGTGATGCTTTTCTGGCAACAATCATCCTTTACATATTGGTTAATTGTCAGTTTATTGATTGGGTGTGCTGCTGGCGCTTTATTCCCATACTTAATGACGACTTTCTCATTAAAGGCAACAACTCCAGAACATAGTGCAGAATTATCCGGAATGAGTCAGTCAGGCGGTTATTTGATTGCTTCAGTTGGACCGTTTTTATTTGGATACGGCCATACGCTATTCCATTCATGGACGTTTGTAACAGCATGCTTCTTGGGATTGATTATTATCATGACGATTGCCAATCTTTTATTGGAACGCGAAGAAAAAATTTATTAAAAAACAAGGTGTGACAAAACGTTAAAAACGAGCGTGGTGGAAGCAGAAAAGCGAACGAATCGCGTCAGCATAGATTCGGAGGCTTGCGTCCTTCCACTTAGCTCGTTTGTTTTGAAACTCGATTATGCTGATATAGCAAGGAGGTTGCGATATACATCACAACCTCCTTTTTTAATTTTCAAATTCATCAAGTTCGAGTAATTTTTCTTCCCACTCATCTTCAGCAGCTGAAAGGTCAGTTGTTACTTTTTCAAGTTGTTTTTGCAGGTCCTGCATTTTGGCAACGTCATTAAAGACTTCCGGATCAGTCATTTGCTGTTCGATCGCTGCTTTTTGGTCTTCAAGGTCGCCAACTTGATTTTCAAGTTTATCAACTGTCCGGCGAAGCTTCCGTTCTTGCTTTTGCCGTTCCTTGCTTTGCTTATAATTTTGCATTCCGGCAGACGGTTGCTTCGGTTGTTCGGCTGAAGCTGGGTTTTCCTTTGCAGCTGCTGCTTGGGCAAGCAATTCTTGTTCCTGTCTCTTTTCAACGTAGTAGTCATAATTTCCAAGATAAAGGGTGCTGCCTTCGGGACTGATTTCAATCACTTCAGTGGCAACTTTATTAATAAAGTACCGGTCGTGTGAAACAAATAGAACCGTTCCGTTGAAATTCAATAATGCCTTTTCTAAAACCTCTTTACTTTCGATGTCTAAGTGGTTCGTCGGTTCATCAAGAATCAAGAAATTATCGTGCCGCATAGCGAGCTTTGTCAGCATCAAGCGGGCCTTTTCCCCTCCGGAGAGACTATGAACCATCTTTTGAACGGCGTCACCTTGGAAAAGAAAACTTCCTAAAATTGAACGGATATCCTTTTCCGGCGTTGTCGGGTGTTCATCCCAAATTTCGTTTAAAACCGTCTTGTTTTCGTGAAGGCTTTGCTGTTCCTGATCATAGTATCCAGGGTGGACGTTGGTGCCAAACCGGGCGCTGCCTTTAATAAATGGAATTTGGCCTAAAATACTCTTCAGAAGAGTTGATTTTCCAATTCCGTTTGGCCCAACGATGGCAAGCACCTTGTGTTTTCGCAGCTCAAAGTTGATTGGTTCAGCAAGAATTTGCTGGTCATAACCAATGGCTCCGTCTTCAACTTGAAGAACGATGTCGCCGCTTTCCTGATCACTCGTGAATTCAAAATGCGGGCCTTTTTCATATCCTTCGGGGCGTTCAAGCCGGTCGATCTTATCAAGTTGTTTGCGTTTGCTTTGAGCCCGTTTAGTTGTTGAAGCCCGGACAATGTTTTTATTAACAAAGTCTTCAAGATGGCTGATTTCGGCTTGTTGCTTTTCATACGCCTTCCATTGAGCCTTTAATCGGGCATCTTTTTCCTTAATATACTGGCTGTAATTACCGGTATAGTGGCTTGATTTATGATGGCTGATTTCGTAGACTTCGTTAACGATCCGATCTAAGAAGTACCGGTCGTGCGAAACAATCAGCAATGCGCCCGTATAATTTTGAATATAGCCTTCAAGCCAGGTAAGGGTGTCAATGTCCAAGTGGTTTGTTGGTTCGTCCAAAATCAAGAGGTCGCGTTTTTCAAGCAAGAGTTTGGCAAGGGCCAACCGGGTCTTTTGACCACCGGAAAGTGAACTGACAGGGCGGTCAAAGTCGGCATCTTCAAAGCCTAATCCATGTAAGACGGCTTTAATTTCATTTTCATAGCCATAGCCGTTCTGTTCTTTAAAGTCGTGCATCAGCTGATCATAATTTTTTAAAAGCTGCTGGTAAGCTGCTGATTCCGAATCAGCATTCGGGTCAGCAATTTGACTTTCAAGCTGATGGATCTGGGTTTCCATTTCAATTAATGGTTGGAAAACACTTTCCATTTCATCATAAATTTTTTGATCAGATTCTAAACCGGTATTTTGGGCAAGGTAGCCGATTGAAAGGCCTTTTTTCTTTACGATTTGGCCTTCGCTTGGTTCCTGTTCACCGATAATCATTTTGATCAGGGTTGATTTTCCAGCACCATTCCGGCCGACAAGAGCAATCCGGGAGTGGTCCTGAATATCAAGGTTAACGTCTTCGAATAAAACATCCGCTCCAAAGTGGCGTGCGACGTGTTGTGCTTGAAGAAGGAGCAAAATGTCACCTGCTTTCTAAAAAGTCCTGTTTCCTATTTTATCACGTCAAATTTTTTTTAGTGAATTCCCCATAAAAGAAGGGTAATTAAATTCAATCCAGCATGGGCGATCATTGATGCCCGAATGTCGTGTGCTTTATAATAGATGAATTCAAAAATACATCCCATAACGAAGTACGTAAGAAAATGACCGTCATGATGAGCAATCACAAAGAGAAAACTTGAAATGATTGCGGCGATCCATGGTTTAAAATAGTAAGTTAAGTTTCCAAAGAAAATTTTTCTGAAAATCAATTCTTCAACAATGGGGGTCGCAATCACGATATCAAGTAAGTAAATTGGCGAATGGTGAAAAACGGTAATCAAGGCATTTGTATTTTGTGAAATCAGTGATTGATGAAAAAGAACGTGGGCAAGCGTTAGGGTTACTGCCTGACCTAAAATGACTAGCAACGCACCACTTAATCCCCATAAAATAGTCTTTTTAAGGTTGGATTGCTTTTTTTCAATGATATTTTGATAACTGTATTTTTGGTTTAGCTTCCAAATAATCAATGCTCCAAGCAGACCGATGACGGTTAAAACGGGGTAAAGCATCTGGGTTCCCCAGCAAAGTTTCTGCGCAAGCATTTGGGCGATCATTAAGGCGAGGTAGCCAATCAAAATTGAGAGTGAATTCTTCTCAATTGCCATGAGTTCAACTTCTTTCGTTATTGTGAATTTACTTGTATTGTAGCATGTTTCAGCCATCATCAAAAATTAAATTAGCACTCTCGAGGTTCGAGTGATAAAAAATCCTTGCTTTTTAGAAACAAAGCGTATATAGTAATAATTGTAATCAGTTAGCACTTGAAACTATCGAGTGCTAAAAAATGGAGGGATTTATTGTGCTTAAACCATTAGGAGACCGTGTAGTCTTAAAAGTTGAAAAAGAAAAAGAAGAAACAGTTGGCGGAATCGTTTTAGCAAGCAATGCTAAGGAAAAGCCACAAACCGGAAAAGTAATCGCAGTTGGCGATGGTAAGATGTTAGATAACGGTCAAAAGGCTGTTCCTAGTGTAAAAGTTGACGATAAAGTCTTATTTGATAAATATGCAGGTACTGAAGTTAAGTACGATGGTGAAGATTATTTAATTGTTCGTGATAGCGACATCATGGCAATCGTAGACTAATTAAATTTACTTAGAGGTGATATTTCATGGCAAAAGAAATTAAGTTTTCAGAAGATGCACGTGCAAAGATGCTTGCAGGTGTTGATAAATTAGCTAATACTGTTAAATCAACAATTGGTCCTAAAGGCCGCAACGTTGTTTTGGAACAATCATATGGTGCCCCAACAATTACCAATGATGGGGTTACAATTGCCAAGGCAATCGAATTAGAAGACCACTTTGAAAACATGGGTGCCAAGTTAGTTGCTGAAGTTGCTTCAAAGACAAATGATATTGCCGGTGACGGAACAACAACTGCAACAGTATTGACTCAAGCAATCGTAAACGAAGGAATGAAGAACGTTACTGCTGGCGCCAACCCTGTTGGAATCCGGAAAGGAATCGAAAAGGCAACGAAGACAGCCGTTGATTCATTACACAAGATGTCACACAAGGTTGAATCAAAGAGTGATATCCAACAAATCGCTTCAATTTCAGCTGCTAACGAAGAAGTCGGCAAGTTTATTGCTGATGCGATGGAAAAAGTTGGTAATGATGGGGTAATCACCGTTGAAGAATCAAAAGGAATTGATACTTCATTAGATGTTGTTGAAGGAATGCAATTCGATCGCGGTTACTTATCACAATACATGGTAACTGATGAAGACAAGATGGAAGCCGACTTAGACAATCCATACATCTTGATCACTGACAAGAAGATTTCAAACATCCAAGAAGTCTTACCATTGTTACAATCAGTTGTTCAACAAGGTCGTCCATTGTTGATCATCGCTGATGACGTTGACGGTGAAGCATTACCAACCCTTGTATTGAACAAGATTCGGGGAACATTCAACGTTGTTGCCGTTAAGGCTCCTGGCTTTGGTGATCGCCGGAAAGAAATGCTCCAAGATATCGCTATTTTGACAGGTGGGACCGTAATCACAGATGACCTTGGCTTACAATTGAAAGACACAACGATCGATCAATTAGGTTCAGCTGCAAAGGTAACCGTTACAAAGGAAAACACAACAATTGTTGAAGGTTCAGGCGACAAGGACAAAATCGAAGAACGGGTTGCCCAAATCAAGAAGCAAATTGCTGAAACAACATCTGACTTTGATAAAGAAAAGATGCAAGAACGGTTAGCTAAATTAGCTGGCGGGGTTGCTGTAATCAAGGTTGGTGCTGCAACTGAAACCGAATTGAAAGAACAAAAGTACCGGATCGAAGATGCTTTGAACGCTACTCGTGCAGCCGTTGAAGAAGGCTTCGTTCCTGGTGGTGGAACAGCATTAGTAAATACCATTAAGGATGTTGCTGCATTGAAAGAAGAAGGCGACGTTCAAACTGGAATCAACATTGTAAAACGTGCTTTGGAAGAACCAGTTCGTCAAATTGCTGAAAACGCAGGTCTTGAAGGTTCTGTAATTGTTGAAAAACTTAAAGAACAAAAAGACGGTGTTGGTTACAACGCAGCCGCAGACAAGTGGGAAGACATGGTTGAAGCTGGAATCGTAGACCCAACTAAAGTTACCCGTTCAGCTCTTCAAAATGCCGCATCCGTATCAGCATTGTTATTAACAACTGAAGCAGTTGTTGCTGATAAGCCAGAAGAAAAAAAGGATGCTCCTCAACAAGATGCCGGCATGGGCGGTATGATGTAAAATCTGATAAATAAACAAAAAGACAGTGTGGTTGAAAAAATCACACTGTTTTTTTGTTTATTTAGATAAGCTTTTTAATTTGTAATAAATCATCAATTTCGTAGGTCGGCTGGGCCGATGACGAATTTTCAAGGTGTTGCGGATTGAACCATACCGTATCGATGTTGGCATTATTGCCGCCTTGAATATCAGATGTAAGCGAGTCGCCGATCATCAATGTTCGGCGAGCATCAAAGTTTTCAAGATGATCTTCGATATAATTGTAAAATTCAATGTTGGGTTTATTGACGCCGATTTCTTGGGAAACGAAAACGTGATCAAAGTAATTCATAATTTCGGCTTCCTTAAGGCGTTTGTATTGGGTTTGCGGAACGCCATTGGTGGCAACTTCAAGCCGAATTGCTGGGTTTTGTTCGAGCAGTTGAAGAAGTTCGGCAGCATGGGGCATTAAATCATGACCGTCGCTTAGGTAATTAATGTACCGGTCATTCAAATTTAAGTCCGTTACATCGCGGTTAAAGTTTTCTTTAAAGAAGGCGTTAAAACGGGTCGCAAGGAGTTCTTCACGGGTAATTTCATTACGTTCCAGTTTCCGCCAAAGACTTTGATTATAAGTTGAATATTTTTGATGAAGATCAGCGGTCAATTCAATTCCGACAAAATCAAAAAGACGCTTTAAAGCCTGGCTTTCATCAGCTTCAAAGTCAAGTAATGTATTGTCAATGTCGAAAAGCAAGGTATCATATTGCATAAAAATTCCTTCTTTCTCTTCCATGTATCGTATCATATTGAACTTTAAACGTGAATTTAATTTGAAAATTAAGGTGTGATTTTCAATATTCATCCCCCTTGGCAGGTTAATTATGATATGATATCAGGTAGTATCGTGTCGAATTGATGATACGGATAACAGAAAGAGGACATCCTATGTATAAAATTTTTGCGTCGATTTTCGCAACAATTTTAATTTCTGCATTGCTTGTTCCGGTGGTACGGCAGCTTGCATTTCGCGTGGGCGCGGTTGATAAGCCAAATGCACGCCGGGTAAATAAGAAAACAATGCCGACGATGGGTGGCTTAGCAATTTTTATTGCATTTAACTTTACAAACTTTGTTTTATTGCATGGCCAATACCCAATGCGGATGATGATTGCGCTGTTTATTGCGCAGTGCATTGTATTGATTACAGGAATTATTGATGACATTTATGAATTAAAACCATTTCAAAAATTGATTGGATTAACAACGGCGGCCCTGGTCGTTTACTATGTTGCCCATATCCGAATGACAACGCTGACGATTCCATTTGCCGGAACGGTTAAGCTCGGACTGTTGAGCTTGCCGATCACGTTGATTTGGATCTTGGCAATTACAAACGCGATTAACCTGATCGACGGGCTTGATGGATTGGCAACGGGGATTGCGATCATTGCCCTCACAACCAGTGCATTGACCGGGTATTTCTTTTTAAACGTTACGAATACGTTTATTTCGTTGATGATTGCGACGCTGGTGGCTGCGCTGATCGGCTTTTTACCATATAACTTCCACCCTGCGACGATTTATCTTGGGGATACCGGATCGTTATTTATCGGCTTTATGATTTCAGTGTTTGCGTTGTTTGGACTAAAGAACGCAACGTTTATTTCGATCATTATCCCGGTAATTATTTTGGGAGTTCCAATCACAGATACGGTTTTTGCGATTATTCGACGGGCATTAAATAAGAAACCGATTATGAAACCTGATAAGCACCACTTGCATCACCGGTTGATGCAGATGGGATTATCGCACCGGCAAACAGTGCTGGTAATTTATGGAATCGCATTGATTTTCTCGTTTATTTCATTGCTTTATCCAATCTCAAATATTTTTGGTTCATTGTTGCTGACGATTGCAACGTTGCTTGGACTTGAAATTTTTGTTGAATTGATTGGATTGGTCGGCGGCAATCACCAACCGCTTTTGAATTTGATCAAACGGATCGTATTAAAATCAAGCGAACATAAAAACGGTAAGGAATAATAATTTCCTTACCGTTTTTTTATTTTTCAACTGGTTGATCAGCATAACTTTCTTTGCCGATGGTAAATGATAATTGCACGCCGAGAAAATTTTGAAGGACTTCTTCAAAGTGATTGATTTCAGCGTGTGGAAGCAGAACAGTCAGGGTAATTTTTTCCGCATAGTCAGTTGAAGAAAGGTGAACATCATGCTGTTCTAAATAATATTTAACCTTTTCAAAGCGCGAATATTCAACCTGAAACTGAACCTCGTTCATTCCGATGCGCTCAACGATTCCAATTTGGCGAATCGCTTCGGCCGTTGTGCCGTTATATGCCCTGATTAATCCGCCGGTTCCTAATTTAATTCCGCCAAAGTAACGGGTGACGACTGCGACCACGTTATGCAAATGGTTTTGTTTGAGCGCGTTTAAAATGGGGACGCCGGCAGTTCCAGACGGCTCACCGTTATCACTTGCACGTTGAATCTGATCGTTTAATCCGACCATAAATGCAAAGCAATTATGCCGGGCCTTATTATGTAGATTTGAAACTTGGTCGATAAAATCAAGGGCTTCTTTTTCTGATTGACAGCGGGCAATTGAGCAGATAAATTCCGATTTTTTGATAATCTGCGAAAAATTTCCTGACTGGCGAATCGTACGATAATTTTCTTTCATGATTGCTCCAAAATGATAAACAATTGCGTAGTTATTAGTGGAGGGATGAAAATGGAGATTTCCCAATTATACGGTCGCCAAGTAACGGACCGTCAACTAGCGCCTGATGACATTATACAATTAAATTTAACCGGTGAGAATGCGCTTTTAAAATCTGGATCTGAAGTGTGTTGCCAACGTTGTTTAGGACGCACACCGTTGAATGAGGCGATGTTGCCTAATGGTGACTACTATTGTCGTAATTGTATTCAATTTGGGCGATTAACAAACTGGAATAAGCTTTATCGGATTAGGGAACCGAATCAGTTTGACATTCCATCTGAAATTTTAACGTGGAAGGGGACGCTTTCGCCGTTTCAAGCGCAATGCGCGCAGCAACTGATCGAAAAGGTTGCGCACCGGCAAAATCATTTAGTTTGGGCAGTTACCGGAGCGGGCAAAACGGAAATGCTGTTTCCGATGTTAACGGAAAGTATTCGGCAGGGGAAAAGAATTGCGCTTGCATCGCCGCGAATTGATGTTTGTAATGAATTATTTCCACGAATTCAAGCAGCATTTGCAAACGTTGATTGTTTGCTGCTTCACGGACAGGCAAATCAATATTTTTATTCGCAATTGACGGTGTGCACGACCCACCAGTTAATGAAGTTTTACCATGCATTTGATGTTTTAGTCATCGATGAAGTCGACTCTTTTCCATACGTAAATAATTTAAGCCTTGCAGCCGGGGCAAAGAATGCATGTAAGGAAAACGGCGTAATGCTTTATTTAACGGCGACGCCAGATGAAAATTCGATGAAAATGATTCGAAAACGTCAGCTGACCCTTGACTACCTGCCATTACGGTTTCATCAGCATCAGCTCCCTGAAATTAAATTTATGGTTGAGCGTCAAATGAAGCGGCAGATTGATCACCAAAAGCTGTCATCTAAACTTCGGAAAATCATTCTAAAGTGGGTTACGCAGCAAACACCGTTTTTAATTTTTGTTCCGCGGATAAAAATGCTTGCGCCGCTTTATGAAGCGATCCAAAAAATTGTTCCTTCAACGGTAGCCGGGGATACGGTCCACGCCAATGATCCGCAGCGTCTCGAAAAGGTGCAACGGTTACGAGATGGAGAGTACCGGTATTTAGTAACAACAACGATTTTAGAGCGGGGCGTGACGTTTAAAAATTTGGATTTAATGGTTTGGGATGCCAATGATTCAAATTTTTCACGGTCATCGCTGGTTCAAATTGCCGGCCGGGTCGGACGGAGTCGGGAGCGCCCCACCGGAGACGTATATTTTGTGATCAGATATTATTCTTTAAAGGTTCAGCAAGCGGCAAGGCAAATAAAACAATTAAACCGAAAGGCGGCTAAATTACTCCATGAATCGTAAATGCTTATTATGCAAACGTGACTTAGAATATTCATTAAGCCTTGCGTGGATTTTTTCACTAGATCCTTTTAAAGAAAAATTCATTTGCGATGATTGCCAAAGCTGCTTTCAGCGAATTGACGGTCCAACTTGTATGGGATGCGGACGGATGTGTGCTTCACAATATTGTGCTGACTGTGTGCGGTGGCGAAAAGTGGGAAAACCGCTTTTGGATAATCAGGCATTATATTGTTATCATAACGAAGCAATGCGGGATTATTTTGAACAGTATAAATTTGCGGGCGATTACTATTTACGAAAGGTTTTTCAAGCCGAATTTCAACAGTTTATTCGGCAAAAATATCCGCAACGCAAATGGAAGTACTGTATTATTCCAGTTGATCAGCAAACCATGGTTAGTGAGCGGGGATTTAACCAGGTAAAAGGATTAACTGCGAATTTGAAGACTGAACAGTGGCTGGTGATGGATGACGATCGACATCAAGTCAAACAATCGCATAAAAACCGGGTAGAACGGATGCAAACGCAACAGCCGTTTATTTTGCAATCTCCTGCGAAAGTCAAAAATCAATTTGTAGTATTGATCGATGATATTTACACAACGGGCCGCACCCTTTATCATGCGCAAGATCTCTTACTAAAAGCCGGCGCGGCTGAGATTCGGTCAGTTACCCTTGCACGTTAAGATTTATTTAAATTAATGCAATTGATTGTTAATTAAAGCGTTTTCGGATATAATAAAAGTGAAGAGATGAGAGGTCTCTTTTGAGTAGTGATACTCAGTTGTGAAAGGAGAAATTATTATGTTAAAGGTTAACGTTCGCGGGGAAAATATTGAAGTAACATCGGCAATTCGGGACTATATCGAAAAGAAAGTTTCCAAATTAGAAAAGTATTTGGATCAAAATATCAATGCAACGGCGCATGTTAATTTAAAGACATATCCAGATAAGACGGCGAAGGTGGAAGTTACAATTCCGCTTCCATACTTGGTATTGCGTGCAGAAGAAACATCAACTGACATGTATGGCAGCATTGATTTGGTTACCGATAAATTGATCCGTCAAATTCGGAAACACAAGACAAAGGTGAACCGTAAGTCACGTGAAAAGGGCTTTGACCATGCAGACTTCGTTAACGACGTTGAAGGCGAAGCTGATGAAAAGAAAATTGAAATCGTAAGAACAAAGAACATTGCCGTTAAACCAATGGACAGCGAAGAAGCAGTTTTGCAAATGGAAATGCTTGGGCATAACTTCTTTATTTACAAAGATGCTGAAAATGACGACATTAACATTGTTTACCGGCGGCGTGATGGTCGGTACGGTTTGATTGATATTAATGAAGAATAATTAATTAAAAACTAAATCGAAATTGCGGTAAAGTGGGCATTACCGTGGGAGAGGCTGCGCTAGGTTAGTGCGGCCTCTTTTCAATGTTAACGGCAAAATAACTAAATTTTTTAATTAAATTTTTCATAAAAGGGAAGAAACGCTTCTTTAGCGGTTTGAAAAGCCGTTGAAAAATGATATTATTAGACTTGGTATATTTTTCAATTAACCAAATGAAAACTTTAGAAGGGAATCAGATATGGTTAATATTCTTAAAAAATGGGTTGAAAGTGATAAACGCGAAATTAAACGCTTAAATAAAATTGCAAATAAGGTTGAAAGCTATGCTGATCAAATGGCAAAGCTTTCAGATGAAGAATTAAAAGCTCAAACACCGAAATTTAAAGAAAGATATCAAAACGGCGAAACATTAGATGATTTGCTTCCAGAAGCATTTGCCGTTGCTCGTGAAGGTGCTAAGCGTGTCTTGGGCTTATACCCGTACCACGTTCAAGTTTTAGGTGGAATTGTTCTTCATGAAGGTAACATTGCTGAAATGAAGACTGGTGAAGGAAAAACTTTGACAGCTACCATGCCAGTTTATTTGAACGCTCTTTCAGGGAAAGGGGTTCACGTTGTTACGGTTAACGAATACCTTTCAGAACGTGACGCAACTGAAATGGGTGAATTATATAAGTGGCTTGGATTAACGGTTGGATTAAACGTTTCAAGCAAGTCACCAGAAGAAAAACGGGAAGCATACAATGCGGACATCACATATTCCACAAACAGTGAGCTTGGGTTCGACTATTTGCGGGATAACATGGTTGTTTATAAAGAAGATATGGTTCAACGGCCATTGAACTACGTGATCGTCGACGAAGTAGACTCAATTTTGATCGATGAAGCGCGGACGCCATTGATCATTTCTGGTCAAGCAACGGGTTCAACGTCATTGTATGTTCGGACAGACCGGTTTGCGAAAACATTAACTGAAGATGAAGACTACAACATTGATCTTGAATCAAAGACCGTTTCATTGACTGAAGAAGGAATTCAAAAAGCTGAAAAGTACTTTGGATTGACAAACTTGTTCGATCCGGACAACACAGCATTGAATCACCACTTGGACAATGCTTTACGGGCAAACTACATTATGTTGCGGGATAAAGACTATGTTGTTCAAAAGGGTGAAGTTTTGATCGTTGATCAATTTACTGGACGTGTAATGGATGGTCGGCGTTATTCAGATGGATTGCACCAAGCCATTGAAGCCAAGGAACACGTTGAAATCCAAGAAGAAACGAAGACCATGGCTAACATCACGTATCAGAACTTCTTCCGGATGTACAGCAAGTTAGCCGGAATGACCGGAACAGCGAAGACCGAAGAAGAAGAATTCCGTGAAATCTACAACATGCAAGTTATTACGATTCCAACTAACAAACCAGTTATTCGGGATGACCGTCCAGACTTGTTGTACCCAACATTGAAGAGCAAGTTCAATGCGGTTGCCGATGACATTGAACGGCGTCACAAAGCTGGCCAACCAGTCTTAGTCGGAACGGTTGCGGTTGAAACATCTGAATACCTTTCACAATTGCTTGATAAACGTGGTATTCCACACGCTGTTTTGAACGCGAAGAATCACGCTAAGGAAGCGGAAATTGTTGCGAATGCTGGTCAACGCGGCGCAGTTACGATTGCGACGAACATGGCTGGTCGTGGGACTGATATTAAGTTAGGACCTGGCGTGCGTGACTTAGGCGGTCTTGCCGTTATCGGAACTGAACGGCACGAATCACGGCGGATCGATAACCAGTTGCGGGGACGTTCAGGTCGTCAAGGTGATCCAGGATTGTCACAATTCTATCTTTCACTTGAAGATGACTTGATGCTCCGGTTCGGTTCAGAAAAGATCAAGGATTTGCTTGAAAGCATGAAGGTTGCCGATGACGAAGCAGTTATCCAATCAAAGATGATCACCAAGCAAGTTGAATCTGCTCAAAAACGGGTTGAAGGGAACAACTACGATACCCGGAAACAAGTTCTTCAATACGATGATGTTATGCGGGCTCAACGGGAAGTCATTTACAAGCAACGTCAAGAAGTAATTCTTGAAGATAAGAGTTTGAAAGACGTTATTATGCCAATGATTCGTCGGACGGTTAAACACGCCGTTGAAGTTCGGACTCAAGGTGACAAGTCTGAATGGGATTTAGATGGTTTGGTTGAATTTGCAGAAGCTAACATGGTTAAGGAAGGCAGCATCACGGTCAATGATTTTGCCGGCAAGACCCCGGAAGAAATCCAAGACTACTTGATGGATCTTGCAGAAGAAAACTATCAAGGCAAAGCAAAACAACTGAACGATCCCGCTCAAATGCTTGAATTCGAAAAGGTTGTTATCTTGCGGGTCGTTGATGACCACTGGACAAACCACATTGATGAAATGGACCAATTACGGCAATCAATCGGATTGCGGGGATATGGTCAATTGAATCCGTTAGTTGAATACCAAGCAGATGGTTACGAAATGTTTGAACGGATGGTTGCTGATATTGAAGCGGACGTTAC
This sequence comes from Ligilactobacillus sp. 110_WCHN, assembly GCF_030518115.1. Lineage (NCBI taxonomy): Bacteria > Bacillati > Bacillota > Bacilli > Lactobacillales > Lactobacillaceae > Ligilactobacillus > Ligilactobacillus sp. 110_WCHN. Next base: position 3,793 of record NZ_JAULLI010000013.1, on the reverse strand, counting down.
AAAATTGTTCTTGAAAGCTGAAATTCGGCAAAACATTCGGCGGTAATTAATTAATATCTAAGAGGATGCAATTGCGGTTGCATCCTCTTTTTGATCTCTTTTTTGATATTGGTATAGTCCTATACCAATAATTGATTTTATGTTTGACATTTAATCAAAACATGGATATATTATTAATTGCATTGATTAATATCATTTTAAATTAATCTATACCAATTATAAAAATCTTAAATTGATAAACAGGAAGAGGATAACATTATGTGTGGAATTGTCGGTGAAGTCGGAAACGACAACGCAGTTGAATTATTGATTCACGGATTAAAGAAATTGGAATATCGGGGATACGATTCAGCCGGAATTTACGTTAATGATGAAAAAGGAAAAGATTATTTAATCAAAACGAAGGGTCGCATCTCAGAACTTGAAAAGAAGATCGGCGACGACGTTCATGGAACAATTGGGGTTGCTCATACACGGTGGGCAACGCACGGAATTCCGAGTGAAGCCAATGCCCACCCGCATGTTTCAGAAGATGGTCGGTTTTACCTTGTTCACAATGGGGTAATTACAAACTTTAAGGAATTGAAAGAAGAATATCTTCAAGGGGTTAAATTTGCTGGCGAAACAGATTCTGAAGTGATCGTTCAATTAGTCGGTCATTTTGCGAAGGAAGGAATGTCAACCCTTGAAGCATTCAAGAAGACGATCAGCGTTTTAGATGATGGTTCAACTTACGGGATTTTGATGATCGACCGTGAAAATCCAGAAACCTTATATATCGCAAAGAAGAAGAGCCCATTATTGATTGGGGTTTGTGACGGCTTCAACGTTGTCTGCTCAGACGCAATGGCAATGTTAAATGTTACGCATGATTTCATTGAATTACATGACGGCGAAATCGTTGAATTAACTGCAGATGAAATTAAGATTCAAGATGCTAACGGCCAACCGGTTGAACGGAAGACCTTCCACGTTGATGAAGATGCAAGTGCTTCAGAAAAGGGTGCTTACGAACACTTCATGTTGAAGGAAATTGGTGAACAACCAGCAGTAATGCACAAGTTAGTTCAAGAATATACAAATGAAGACGGCTCAATGAAGATCGACCAAGATTTGATCAATGCGATCGAAGATGCTGATCGGCTTTACATTGTGGCTGCCGGAACAAGTTACCATGCTGGGTTGGTTGGCCATGAATTGTTTGAAAAATTTGCCAAGATTCCAACTGAAGTGCACGTTGCTTCCGAATTTGCTTACAACCAACCATTGTTATCAAAGAAACCATTCTTCATTTTCTTGACTCAAAGTGGTGAAACTGCAGATAGCCACCAAGTATTAACACAGGTTAATGAAGCCGGTTATCCAAGCTTAACGATCACGAACGTTGCGAACTCAACGTTATCACGGGAAGCAACGTATACCTTATTATTGTATGCTGGCCCAGAAATCGCGGTTGCTTCAACCAAGGCATACACTGCTCAGATTGCAGTTGAAGCATTATTAGCAAAGGCTCTTGGGGTTGACATGGGATACCAAGAAGCCAAAGACTTTGATGTGCGGAAGGAATTATCAATTGTTGCAAACGGAATGCAGGAATTGGTTGATGAAAAGCATGACATTGAAAAGCTTGCTCAAAAGTATCTTGCAAAGGCACGGAACGCATTCTACATTGGCCGGGCAATCGACTACGATACAGCAATTGAAGCAGCATTGAAGCTGAAAGAAGTTTCATATATTCAAACTGAAGGCTTTGCTGCCGGAGAATTGAAACACGGAACGATTGCGTTGATCGAAGAAGGAACACCGGTAATTTCAATTATCACCGATCATGCAATTGCATCACACACACGGAGTAACGAAGAAGAAGTGGTTGCCCGGGGCGCAAACGTGATTTCAATTGTTTCAAAAGATTTAGCAAAGGATACCGATCAAATCGTATTGCCAACGGTTCACCCGTTATTAACATCATTGGTTGCAATTATTCCCGCTCAATTACTTGCTTACTACGCAAGTGAACAACGCGGATACGATGTTGATAAACCACGGAACCTTGCAAAGAGTGTAACGGTTGAATAATAAAAAAATCATTGGCTGAAAATGCCAATGATTTTTTTATTGCTTTCGTTTACTTGATGATGGAATTCCAAGTTGCGAACGGTACTTTGCAACTGTTCGTCGTGAAATTTTGATTTCCTTAGCCGTTAAAAGATCGACGATTTTTTGATCAGAAAGCGGATGATGCGGATCTTCGTTTGCAACTAAATCTTGAATCATTCGTTGAACAGAATCGGTACTCAATTCTTGATCAGCCGCATAGCGGGCAGCGGTTGTAAAGAAGGACTTCAGTTCATACGTTCCAAAGTCGGTTTTTAAATATTTTCCGTTGACCGCCCGGCTGATAGTCGATTCATGAAGTTGAAGCTGATGAGCGATGTCACGCAAGAGTAGCGGTTTGAGCGGATGCGTGGGATCCGTAAAGAATTTTTGCTGGCGGGCAATAATTGCTTGCCCCACCATCAAAATTGTTTTTTCACGCTGATTGATCTGGCTATCGAGCTGGTCATATTCCCGCTTTTTCTGGTTAACAAAGGACTGAACGGCAGGATCAGCCGACTGGTTCATTTCCTCGAAGTATTCCTGATTGAATGTCAATTGCGGCAGTGCATGCTTGGTTAGTGTAACTGCAGGAATCCTGTCATTTACCGTAACTTTCAGGTCAGGATAGATGTATTCGGTGTTGGGATGCTGGTATCCGAGACCTGGAGCAGGTGAAAGCGTCTGAACGTAGTGCAAAATGGCAATCGCATCATCTTCGGTAATTGAGTATTTAGTTGCAATCTGATTCCAATTTTTATTTACGAGCTGTTCAAAGTCGTTTTGCAAAATTGGAACCGCGAGTTGCGGCGCACCAGGATCAAGCTCGGCTTGAAGCAAAAGGCATTCTTGGGGATTGCGGGCCCCGATTCCGGGCGGATCAAGCTGATGCAAGAGGGTCAACGCGTCCGCAACCAATGTTGGGTCAAATTTTTGTTCATGGATCATTTGATCAACGTCAAGTTTCAAATAACCATTATCATCTAGATTTTCAATAAAGTAGATCACCAATGTCCGGATCGGAGTATTGCGCATCGTAAGGTGAACCTGGTCAAGCAGGTAATCATCAAGCGATGGTTGTCGGTTGGAGATTAAGTTAGTAAAATCAACCGTCTCAGAATTTTGCGGATGTGAATCATGAACTTCGATAAATGGATTTTCGAGCTCGCGTTGCTTGATCAGTTTGGTAAGTTCTTCGTTAGTCGATTTTAAAATTTTGATCGATTGCTGCATTTGTTGCGTCATTGCAAGCTTTTGCAGCTGTTTTTGTTTCAAATTTTGTGAAATTTTCATTTTTTCCCTCACAGATTGAAAATAGGTGTTGCAATTTTATAGTGAATAGGTTAGTATAATAAAGTAATGCGCCGATAGTGTAATGGATCGCACACAAGATTCCGGTTCTTGTAATCTGGGTTCGACTCCCAGTTGGCGCATTCATCAAGAGGTTCAAATTTTGAACCTCTTTTTTTGTACCCATAAAAATAAAAAATTATTGGGCGCCAAATCTATTCGAATTTTTTATATGCATAAGTATTGTACACGCTTTACTAAGAGAATAAAAGTCTTGGGCGAAAACGTTTTACTGGGATAATAAATATTTAGTCTCTTATAAGATGAATATGCTTGCATACGTTTATTTTTACTGATATAATTCAAAAGTGTTGAGGGTTATTAAGGATTCTTAATTTCCTTTAAGTAT
>NZ_JAULLI010000012.1:0-53890 GCF_030518115.1 Ligilactobacillus sp. 110_WCHN | reverse complement strand
GCTTCAAAACGCCGATAGTAGTTGGAGGAACGCCTCCTGCGAGGGTAGGAAGTTGCCGTGCTTGTTATGCGGAAGTAGTTCAGTGGTAGAACATCACCTTGCCATGGTGGGGGTCGCGGGTTCGAATCCCGTCTTCCGCTTGATAACTTTCGATTCGATGAAATAAGAGACCGTGATTGAAGTCACGGTCTCTTATTGTTTTTCTGAATAAAATCAGAAATTTTTGATTACTCTGAATTAGTCAACAAACTTGTTTCTTAACTTTTTCTTGATTTGATAGAAAGTACAATAGATCTTTTCAACTTTAACATTCAATTCAGTTGCAATTTCATTTGTATTTTTGTGGGTAGTTAAATGTAAATACAAAACGCTTTTTTCGAAAGCTGAGAGTTGAATAAGAGTATCAATAAAATCAATTTTACTTAAGAAAGTTGCTTCGATACCACTAAAATAAGATGTGGTCTGATCACAAATTTCATTTGCAGTTTCTTCAAGATATTGTTCATACGATGTTGCGATTGAGTCAACCATTCTTTTTTGACTTTTTTCATGACGGAGAAGGCTGCAAAAATGGCGCTCAAGATTTAATTTATAAAAAGCTCCGAATGAAATTTTATAATCCAAATTATACCTTTGGATAGATTTGTGACATACGATTAAAGCTTCTTGTTGCAAATCATCCGTATCATATAAATGGAGGTAATATCGTTTACAGACACTTCGAACAAGTGGAAGATACTGGTTATAAATTTGTGAAAGTTCACATTTACCATTAGCAATATCGGTATCAGAGTAATCTTTACAAACTTTATCATAGTTTACGGTTATCACCGCCTATCTGCTATGATGGTGTTATTATAAACGGAAAAGACTTTGAATTTTAAAAATGCACACAAAAAAGTGAAAATGCACATAAAAGTGTTAATGGTTTATTTTTTGAAGTCAATATGACAAATATTAATTATTTGTTAATTATATAAATTATTTTCATAAAACCTTGAAATTTAGTATTTATTTTAGTAAAGTACCCTTGTGATTAGCAATCAATATATAAAAAATAAGGAGTGAATAATAAAATGGCAAATCACAAAAATCTTAAAAAGGTAATCGCCGTCTCAAGTATGGCAGCCGTAACAACAATGGGTGCAGGGGCAATGGTAAACGCTGATAACGTTCACCAACCAGTATCATCACAAAAATCAAGCATTTCAACAAAGGTTTCATCAGAATCACAATCTGTTAAATCAAGTAAGAAGGTTGTTTTGAAGTCATCACAATCATCAAAGACTTCTTCAACTTCATCAGTTAAATCATCAAAAAAGTCAGTTTCTTCATCAAGTGCTAAAGCTAAAGCAGCTAAGGTATCTACTTCATCAATGAAGCGTGTTCAACCGATGAACTTGGCAGCTGTTCAACAAGGTGCAATGGTGAATGATGTTAAGTCGACGACTGATACATTGATGAATGACTATAATAAATGGTCAAATTCAAGTGACAGTGATTTATCATATGACGCTAGTGATGCAAAGACGGCTTATGATAGCATTATGCAAATTGCCCAACAATATGACGAGGGTGATTATGCAAATAAGAGTGATTATGACTATATTGTCAAGGATGTTGCTAACAGTTTGAAGAATGCCAAATCTGATTATGATATGAGTAAAACTCTTTCAGGCGTTTCTAACTTGCAAGCAAAGCAACAAATTTACAAAGATGTATATGAAGCATGGAATAACTTATATAACTTGTTGACAAATGGTGAATCAACTCAAGCATCATCACAATCATCAAGTCAGGTTTCATCAAGCAGAGCATCGTCACAATCTTCAGCTTCAAACTCAGTTTCATCACAAAGCTCAAAGAAGAATGATGCTCAATCATCAAGTCAAAATCACGGAAATGGTACTCCAAATGTAACACCTGCCCAATCAGATGATATTGTAAATGCACTTCAACCAAAAGTTGATAAAATTGCAGATGATATCAATAAAAATGAAAATTCAAATGATCCGGCAGTAATTGATGCCCTTTCAGGTGCTGCTAAGGCCGCTGATGAAATTACAAATACAGTTAACGATTACATTTATGGCAAGGCAACCCCTGCTGATACAATGAATGCAATTAAGAGCTTTGAAAATAAGATTGCTGATTTACAAAAACAAATTGCCAATGAAAAGAACCCAACAGTAAAGGATATTTTACAAGATGAATTAGACGCTTATCAAGCAACCGTAAATAAGTTAGAAGCTTACTTAAATAATAAGAACTCAGTTCATGCTCAGACAGTTTCACATAATGGAGTTTCTGTTTCAGCTAAGAAATCAGGTTCACAAACTAACTCTTCAATGACAGCTAAAAAGGTTGCTAAGAATGAAAAAGCAATGAAAGCTAACTTAGCTAAGAAAGCTTCAATGCCACAAACCGGTGAAGCAAACAACGCTGGTATTTTAGCCGGAATCGGTGCCCTTGCAATTGCTGCAGCCGGTGCATTCTTATTCCGCAAGCGTGGATAATTAGAAATTAAGAATTACCTTTAAGTCACAGGCGGTCACGTCTGTGGCTTTTTTATATGGTTGAAGATAGTATTTGGAAGAATGTTTGTTGATATGATAAAAACCTTAAAAAATAAGAACGGCACAAAGAACCCTAAATAGGGTTCCCTGAAATTTGATCAATCCATGCAGGCACGGGCGTACGCCTTTACAAGGATGACAAGAGTTTGGTGAATGGGATAGTGGATGAAATCACCACCTTTAAACTTTGATTGTACTTTTAGTACTTGTTTGTTATAAGCGAAAATATGTTCGAGGTAAATATTGAGTGATTGATTTTTATTAAATTAAGTATTATCCTAATATCAGATGGGATAGTGAGGCTCACACAGCGGTGTGGGCTTTTTTATTTAGACATCATGTAAGCGTTGTCTTAATTAAAATTTACTTATATAATACAAGTAAACGTTAATGGAGGAAAAGCAATGAAAAAATATAATTGGGCAATCGTTGGAACTGGTTGGGCAGCCAGTGATATGGCGGATGCATTAAATAAAGAAAATGGCGAAATTTACGCAGTGGTCAATCCGCATAAGGAACATGCTGATCAATTTGCGGAAAAGTATCAGGTAAAAAAGACGTATTATGATTATGCAGCAATGCTTGCGGATCCCAACGTGGATATTGCTTATATCGCAACCCCGCATACATTTCACTATGAACAAATCAAGCAAGCATTAAATGCTGGTAAGCATGTCTTTTGTGAAAAGGCGATCACCGTTAATGCAGCTCAATTTGATGAAGTTGAACGGCTTGCACGCTCAAAAAATCTGATTTTGACAGAAGGCTTTACGTTATATCACATGCCAATTTACCACAAAGTTAAGCAATTGATTGCGGACGGCAAACTGGGTGAGATCAAAATGGTTCAGGTCAACTTCGGCAGTTTGAAGAACGATGATCCGACGCAACGGTTCTTCAGCAAAGACCTTGCGGGCGGGGCTTTACTTGACATCGGCGGTTACGCAACGGCATTTGCACGGATGTTTCTTGATACACCGCACGTGGCGGAAACGTCGGTTAAGTTTTTTGAAACCGGGGTTGATGAAATGTCAGGGATCATTTTGAAAAATGCCAAGGAGCAAATGGGAGTAATCAACCTTTCATTCCGGGCCAAGCAGCCCAAACGCGGTGTTGTTTCTGGAACCAAGGGCTATGTTGAAATCAATAACTATCCGCGAGCAACGGAAGCAGAAATTACATACACTTATGATGCCCATACTTCTGAAACTGACAAAATCAGTGCAGGGAAAACTGATGAGGCACTGCAATATGAAGTGCGCGATATGCAACGCTACATTGAACAGGGACACGATGATGGTGAATTAGAATTCAGTCGTGATGTTGCCCATATTTTGGATGATGTGCGTTCTGATTGGGGAATGCGGTATCCGTTTGAAAAATAAAAAAGTAAGGCTGTGACATAAGTCACGGCCTCTTTGCTATCTTCATATCATCGGGTTCCAAAACAAAAGAGCTACGACGCGAAGCTAGTGAAGGACGCAAATCTCCGAATCTACGTTGCACGATTCGTTCGCTTTTCTGCTTTCACCACGCTCGTTTTTGAAGTTTTGTCATACCTTCTATTTTTGATATCATTTTAATCGATTCGATATCAAATTGACTTAAATGATATTGAATAATTAGACATGGTAGCGAATATTCGATATCATTTACTTACAAATGATATTGAATAATGGAGACTGATAATGAAAAAGTTTGATTATAAGACCTTAAATCATTTGAAACTTACAAATTCAATTGTTAATAAACTAAATAAAATATATGAGATTCGCGGGCAAACAGTAAGTTATCAAGCGGAAGCGACAGAGGTTCTTGAACGATTGACAGAAGTTGCAAAAATTCAAAGTACGGATGCTTCTAACCGAATTGAAGGAATTTATACCACCGATTCACGATTGAAAAAGATCGTTGAAAGTAAAGTTGAACCGCATAACCGCAGCGAAGCTGAAATCTCGGGATATCGGGATGTGTTGAAGCTGATTCACGAAAATTATACTTACATGCCGGTTAGTAACAACACAATTTTAGCAATGCATAAACAGTTATTTGAATATACTGGTGATTCATGGGGCGGTCAGTTTAAAGATACAAATAATCAAATTATTACAAAATATGCGGATGGCAGCGAGGAGATTCGCTTTACCCCGTCGGCTGCGTTGATTACCCCTGAACTGGTTGAACAGTTATGCGCTGCGTATGATCAAGCCGTTGAAAGGTCAGATTTTTCGCCGTTAATTTTAGCCGGAGCGTTTATTTTTGATTTTGTTTCAATTCATCCATTCAAAGATGGAAACGGGCGAATGTCGCGGCTGTTAATGCTGTTGACTCTTTATAAAACGGGATTTGATGTCGGTAAGTATATTAGTTTGGAAAAAATCATTGAGGAAACCAAACCGTCCTATTATGAAACTTTAAAGCAAAGTTCAGCAGGATGGAATGATAATCAGAATGATTACGAACCGTTTTTAGATTATTTCTTGGGAGTAATCGTAAAGGCATATTGGCTGTTTGAAGAACGTTTGGGAATTGTCGGTCATCAATCATTGTCAGCCTCGAAACTGGTAATCAAAATTTTACGCCAGGAATTACGGCCACTTTCAATGAGCGAACTTAGTGAAAAAATTCCTCAATTTAGCAAAATTACCATTCAACGAACGGTACGTAAATTACGCGATGAGCAACGAATTGAAATGATTGGTAAGGGAAAAAATACAAAATATATTTTGAAGTGATTATTGAGAATCATTTTAATTGATTCGATATCAAATCACCCTAAATGATATCGAATAATTGGATATGATAGCGAAAGGCAGAAAATGAAACAAGCAGAATTAGTAATAATTGCTGGAATCAATGGCGCGGGAAAGACGACCTTTTACCAGCAAAACCAGCAACGATTTAATCGATTTACGTATGTCAGTGCGGATGAATTTTTGCGAAAGATGCATGGTAATTGGCGCAAAAGTGATGATCAAATCAAAGCACTGTTGCAGACGGATGCAGCAATTCGAAAGCTAATTAATCAGCAAATAAATATTGTTTATGAAGTTAACCTGGGTGGCAATGCCCGCAGTTTGATTAAAATTATGGATTTAGCGCATTCAATGCAATATTCTGTAACGGTGGTTGAAATTCGAATTCGGGATGCAGCTCTTGCGGTTAAACGGATTTTACATCGCTTCAAGGCAGGCGGTTTTGGTGCGGATCCAGCATTGATCATCAAACGGTTTACAAAACTTGAGTCAGATTTTGCCGAACTTGAACAGATGGTAGATCAAGTGATCAAGTTTGATAACACCCAGTCGTTTATCAGGTGTGATTGATTTTAATTATTATTGAACTATAATTTTAATATTGGTGAAATAAAGAAGAGGAAATTGAAATGGCAACAATCAAAGATGTGGCACGCGAAGCCGGCGTGTCACCATCAACGGTTTCGCGAACTTTGCATGACAGTTCGTTAATTAGTCAAGAAACCAAAGAGAAAATTTGGCGGGCAATGAAAAAATTAAATTACTCCCCGAATTTTGCGGCGCAAAATTTAGCAAATAACACTTCAAATATTATTGGGGTAATTCTCCCGCCGAATGAGGAATCAGTTGCGAATAACCCATTTTTCGGACAAATTTTACAGGGAATTACGTCAGTCTGTAATCAGCAAGCCTACATGGTATCGGTTGCGACGGGCAAGGATAACGCTGAGCTGATCGAAAACGTTCAAATGATGATGGAGCGTGGGCGGGTTAAACGGTTTATCGTGACTTTCTCCCAACAAAGCGATGATGTTTTGGAATATTTAGATCAGAATAATGCAGAGTATGTTTTGATTGGAGAGCCGATCAAAAATATCGCTGAAACGTTGTATGTCAACAATGATAATGTGGCTGCGGGAAAGGATGCAACGGAGTACCTGCTTGGTAATGGTTATCACCATCCAGTTTATGTTTATGAAGATTTAGAAGAAATGGTGCAAAAGGATCGTTTTATCGGTTATTCGCACGCAATGGAAGCGGACGAGCGGACACCGTTAAGCTATCAAATCAAAAAAGAGCATACCAAGGAAGAACTTCAAGAATTCATTGACCAGCACCCCGAAGTTGATTCAATGGTTGCTTGTGATGACATTATGGGCGTGACCTTGCAAAACGGTTTGTTGGCCATTCATCAGAATTTAGCTGATTACGGCATAATCAGCTTTAACAATTCGCTGTTTGCCCGGGCTTCGCACCCATCATTAACCTCAGTTGAAATTTTCCCAACTTCTTTGGGAATGGAAGCGGCGGTGTTGATTTTGAATGTGGATGATCGGGATTTTTCAAAGATAAAACATGTATCAGTTCCACATAAAATTGTTGAACGGGAATCGACAAAAAGATAAATGAGTAAGAGCAGGTAAAAAGCCTGCTTTTTGTGTATTTTTATAAAATTTGAATTTTAAAATGACCGAAAAGTAGAAGCTAAATATAGGTAATTGTAATTTTTGACAGGAATTAACACAAGAAGATAGTTTCAAAAATCTATATATTAACTTAAATAAGAGTATGATATTATAATCATGAAATAGGAATATTGAAGGGGAAGTAACAGTATGACGACCTTAAAAGATGTTGCGCGCGAAGCAAACGTTTCGCAAATGACAGTTTCAAGGGTTATCAATCATCCTGAACAAGTTACAGAGGAGTTAAAACAACTTGTTTATGATGCGATGAAAACTTTGAATTATCATCCTAACATTGCTGCGAAAGCGCTTGCGAATAACCGAACGCAAATTATTAAGTTTGTGATTCTTGAAGAAATTGATACGGTTGAACCATACTATATGTACTTACTTACAGGAATCGCAAATGAACTTGAAAAACATCAGTACACTTTACAGTTAGTAACTCATCGTAATATCAGTCTTGGTGACTGTGATGGGTATATCATAACTGGCGCTCGTGATAAAGATTTTGAGTGGATCGATACGATTAAAGAACCAGTTATTATTTTTGGTGAAAATCGTCATGGTTATGACTATATTGATACTGATAATGTTGGTGGAATTGCAAAAGCAACACGATATGCAATTAAGCAGCATTACGCAAACATTAATTTTATAGGAATTGATATGGATGAGCCATTTGAGTATTCACGAGAAGAAGGATACATTCGCGAAATGCAAAAAGAACACTTGGTTCCAACCATTTTTCGCTGTATCAATCGCTCAACTGCAGCTCGCGAGTTAATTGAAAAAAATTGGGAAGATTTTGAGCCGAATACGATGTTCATTTGTTCATCAGACCGAATTGCCCTTGGAGTTGAACGAGCGGTTCATAGTCAGAATGGAAAGATACCACAAGATTATGGAATTATTGGCCATGATGGGGTATTTCTTGACCAAATTGCTTTTCCAAAATTATCTACCATTCGGCAAAATGTTGTTTTTATGGGAGAGCAATGCGCGGTTTCAATTTTAAAGAAGATTTTCTTCCATAATGTTTCGGTTGGAAATCAGCATTTTAAATCAGAGTTGATTTTAAGAGATACAACCCGTTGATTTTTCGATAAATTATGATAGCGCTAACATTCAATATCTGTATTGAATGTTAGCGCTTTTTTATTTACGATAGTATCGGGAAGAAAGTAATGAAAGAAGGATATTTATGGAAGCTGATTGGTATAAAGACCGAGTCGTTTATCAAGTATATCCAAAAAGTTTCAAGGATACTGATGAGGATGGAATTGGTGACCTTCGTGGCGTAATTGAAAAAATTGATTACATAAAGGAATTAGGAGCAAATACAATTTGGTTAAATCCAATTTTTGTATCTCCGCAAGTTGATAATGGATATGATATTGCCAACTATTATGCGATTGATGAACGATTGGGAACAATTGAAGATTTTGATGAATTAGTAATAGCGGCTCATGAACGAGGAATGAAAGTAATTCTTGACTTTGTAATGAATCATACTTCTGATCAGCACCCATGGTTTAAGGATGCCTGTGAAAATAAAGATAGCATATATCGGAATTACTATTTATGGGCAAAAGGGGAAAATGGAAAATTACCTAATAACTGGGCTTCATTCTTTGGTGGTAGTGTTTGGGCTAGGGATCCCCTAGAAAAGGATAATTATTATTTTCATTTATTTGATGAACACATGCCTGATTTAAATTGGAAAAATCCTGAAGTACGACATTCGATGTATCGGATTGCAAAATTCTGGATTGATCATGGAGTTGATGGTTTTCGATTGGATGCGTTTATTCATATTGCTAAAGCTGATTTTAGGCAAAATGTTCCTAATAGCGGGAGAAAAGGGTTAAAGTTGGCTGAACAGTTTTATGCTAATTTGCCAGCAGTTCAAACATATTTGAGTGAATTTATTCAACAAATTAAATCGCTGAAAGAAGATTTATTTATTTTAGGAGAAGCAGCAAGTGCCAATGTTAATTTGGCAGCAGATTATACTAATCCTCAAAATGATGAATGTGATACGGTTGTCACCTTTCGATACTTTGATGAGAAAAAAGATAATCCGTTACCCAATCTTCCTATGAATGGACAACCATTTCCGATCGATTTTACAAAGCTGAAAAATACGATGGTTGAATGGCAGAAAAGACTAGAAGGTATTAGTTATCCAGTATTATATTGGAATAATCATGATATGGCACGCATTCTAACCAAGGTCAATGTTAAGGAGACCTATGCGAAGGATGCTGCTAAAATGTTAGCAACGTTGATGTATCTTCAAAGAGGAGTTCCATGTATTTACTATGGTGAAGAGTTGGGAATGAAATCAATGTTAATGGATGATATCAAAGATTTTCATGATCAGCAGGCCTATGGCTTTTATGAACATGCTATTATGAACGGATACTCAAATAGTGAGGCACTAAAGATTATTAGCAGGGCACACAAAATGGCAGCTCGTGGACCAATGATATGGAATGACCAAAAGTATGGTGGATTTTCGACAGCAGTTCCATGGAATTACGGTAAAGATAATACTCAACCGGTAATTGAGCAACTAAAAGATTCGACAAGTGTTCTCGAACATTATCGCAAGGTTTTGAAAGTTAAAAAGCAGCCGTTGTTTATTGATGGAACATATTATTTAGAGAATACTTCCGATGATCTTTATGTATATCATCGGATTTTGAAGAATGAAGAAGCAATTGTGATTTGTAATCTTACAGGTAATGAACAAAAGTATGAAAGTAAGGTTCAAAACAAATTAAAATGTATTTTAAGTAATGGAAATATTAAATTTAGCGAAGATAGTTTGTATTTAAGCCCATACGCAAGTGGAGTATTTATGATAGGAGCGAAGTAGAATGGAAATCTCAGCAATTTATCATCGGCCAGATAGTGAAATGGCATATTTAGTTAATGAAGATTTGTTTCAGATTCGATTAAGAACAAAGCATAATGATTTAAAAAAAGTAGAATTATTATACGGCGATCCATATGGTACGAAAGTTAATGAAAAAGATCAAAGTGAGTGGGAACACAATGTTTTAGGAATGGAAAGAAAGTTTCAATCTGAATATCACGATTATTGGATTGCTAATATCAAGGTTCCGACTAATCGGTTACAGTATGCTTTTCGTTTAGTGGGAAACAATGGCAATGAATATTTATATGATGACCGAAAAGTTGTTAAATACACTGATGAAGCGGTTCAAAAATTAACATGTTTTCGGATGCCTTACTTACATCAAATTGATCGGATTAAGACTCCGGATTGGGTAAAAAAGACTGTTTGGTATCAAATTTTTCCAGAACGGTTTGCAAATGGCGATCCTCAAAATGATCCGCAAGGAACTCTTCCATGGGGAAGTGAAGCACCAACGCGTGAGAATTTCTTTGGCGGTGATTTACGCGGAATAACACAGAAGTTAGATTATCTAAAAGATTTAGGAATTAATGGCATATATCTTTGTCCGATTTTTACTGCCTCGTCGAATCACAAGTATGATACAATCGATTACTTTAACATCGATCCGAGTTTCGGTACCAAGGAAGACTTTAAAGAATTAGTTGATCAAGCACATGCTCGCGGAATGAGAGTAATGCTGGATGCAGTCTTTAACCATATGGGCGATTTTTCGATGCAATGGCAAGATGTAGTAAAGAATGGCGAAAAGTCACATTTTGCAAACTGGTTTCACATAAAAAAGTTTCCGGTCTCATATAAAAAAACAAAAAATAATGAGTTTGCCACTGATATCACTTATGAAGTGTTTGCGAATACTCCACATATGCCGAAAATCAATACTGCTAATCCGGAAGTAATTGATTATTTACTTAATATTGCAACTTATTGGATCAAACAATTTGATATTGATGCATGGAGACTGGATGTTGCAAATGAAATTGATCACCATTTCTGGCAAAAATTTTATCAAGCAACTCATGCGATCAAACCCGATTTCTATGTAGTTGGTGAAGTATGGCATTCAGCTCAAGAATGGGTCGGGCATGATGAATTTGACGCAGCGATGAATTATCCATATACAGAATCTTTGATTCAAGGGACCGTGTTACAGGAAATTACATTAAGAGAAATGGTATCGATGTTAAACGAACAGTTGATGCTTTATCGAGATCAAACCAATCAGGTAATGCTTAATTCTCTCGATACCCATGATACCGTTCGACTATTAAGATTATGTAAGGAAAACAAAGATTTGGCCCGTCAAGCATTAACTTTGATGTTTCTCCAACCTGGAAGTCCATGTATTTACTACGGAACTGAAATTGGAATGACTGGAGGATTTGATCCGGACAATCGAAGATGTATGATTTGGGACTCACCCCAACAGGACCACAAGATGTTTCAATTTATTCAAAAGTTGATTGCATTCCGGAGAGAGAATTCCCAACTTTTAAGTAAGGGTGAAATACGGTGGCTTAAAGTCGATGATGTTCATAAAGTAATTGAAATTGAACGGCAATTGAATGGTCAAAAAGTTAGGGGCATTTTTAATTTTGGTCAAGACAGAATTGCAGTTGATGGGGTTGACTCACCAATTCTGAATCAAAACTTTGAAGATGGTCATTTGCAGCCGCAAGGATTGATTATTTATAAAAATTAGTTTTAAGAAATTCCTGTCTTATAAGAAAGATGGGGATTTTTTTACAAATGTTAAATCTTGTTAACGCTAACATTGTGAAAACGGTTGCAAAAATGTAAGAAAAGTTTAATACTATAAGTGTAAAGAAGATGGCTCAAAGCCCAAGGAGGTATTTTTATGAAAAAGGGTATTAAAAAGTTAGGGATTGTGGCTGTTGCCGCTGGCTTAACTGCACTTGCACTTGGCGGGTGTGGCAATAGTAAAAAAGCTGATAGTGGTGAGAAAACAATCACGGTTTCAGTTGATAAGAACTACTACAAATACGCTGAAAGCGTAAAGGGTGAGTTCGAAAAAGAAAATCACTGCAAGGTTGTTGTAAAGAAGAATCCAACGATGGATACTTTGCAAAAACTTTCACAAGATGAACAATCAGGAAACGCTGCTGATGTAATGCTTGCACCATATGATCAAGTTGGAACATTGGCAAAGCAAGGTTTACTTGCAAATGTAACTTTACCGACTGATGGTCGTTACAATAGTCGTGATAAGCAAAACGTAACATTAAAAGGCAAGCAATACGGAGATCCTGCAACGATTGAAACTTTAGTTGAATATTACAACAAAGACTTAGTTAAGGATGCACCAACAACATTTGATCAATTATCACAAATGGCAAAAGATCCAAAATATGCATACGCTCATGACAAGTCAAAGAACGTTGCTTTCCTTTGCCAATGGACAAACTTCTACAATGCATACGGAGTAATTAAAGCATACGGTGGTTATGTATTTGGCAACAATAACACAAATCCAAAGCAATTAGGCTTGGATACTCCAGGTGCAGTCGACGGAATCAAGTACATGACAAGTTGGTTCAATATCTGGCCAAAAGGGATGCAAGCAACAACATCAAATGAAAACTTCATTACATCACAATTCACAAAAGGGAAGACAGCAGTTGTAATTGATGGCCCTTGGACGGCTCAAACATACAAGAAAGACGGAATGAAAGATAACTTAGGTGTTGCAGCATTACCGATGTTACCAGGTAACAGACAATACCAACCATTTGCTGGTGGGAAAGCGTGGGTAGTCAATGCTCGTTCAAATCAAAAAGCTTTAGCTAAGAAGTTTATTAACTACTTAACAACTGAAAAGAATCAAACATTGTTCTACAAGGATACACGAGAAATTCCGGCTAATGACCAATCACGTGCAGCAGCCGTTAAATCAGGTGATCCATTAGCAGTTGCTGTTAATAATCAATATCAAAAGTCTGACCCAATGCCAAACATTCCTGAAATGACAGAAGTTTGGACTGGAGCACAAAATCTACTTGTAAATGCTGCTTCTGGCAAGGAAACACCTGAACAAGCTGCAAAACAAGCTACAAAGCAAATTAAGCAACAAATCAAGCAGAAGTATCACGTAAACTAATGTAGATAGAAGTGTGAAAGAGTTTAAGAATTTCAGATCCTTAAACTCTTTTCTTTATGAATCTCATACAAGGAGAGAAGAACGATGAAAGAAAATAAGCAAAGTCCGCGGACTTCGGCCTTGTTGTCCATCATCCCGGGACTGGGCCAGTTTAAAAACGGACAAAAAGTAAAAGGTGGAATTTTCCTAGGGTTATTCATTCTGTTTGTAATTGAAATGATCTTCTTTGGAGGAAATGCACTTGTTGGATTAATTACCTTGGGAACTAATCCAGGGGTAGATAATTCAATGTTCTTGATGGTTCAAGGGACATTGCAATTATTGGTAACAATTATTGCGCTTTTCTTCTATGGCGTTCAAATTCGCGATGCATATCAAACCGCGGTTCGAATTCAAAAGGGAAAAGAAGTTGAAGATGGATGGAAAGGTATTCGGGATTCATTAGCAACAAATGGGTTCCCATATATGTTAACTTTCCCGGCATATGCTTTAATGATCTTTGTTATTATTTTACCGGTTCTTGTTACTTTATTCATGGCATTTACCAACTATAATTTCAACCACGTTCCGCCGCAGTCTTTGATTAGTTGGATCGGAATTCAGAACTTCCACGACATGTTCTTCTTAAGTTCATATCGTGCAACGTTCCTTTCAGTATTTGGATGGACTTTAATTTGGACTTTTGCAGCAACAACCCTTCAAATTACTTTAGGGGTATTTACAGCAATTGTAGCTAACCAAAGTTTTATTAAAGGAAAACGATTGTTTGGAATTATCTTCTTGCTTCCATGGGCCGTTCCGGCATTTGTAACAATTATGAGTTTTTCAAATATTTTCAATGACTCGGCTGGTGCGATCAATGTTCAAGTTATTCCATTTTTGAATCACTTATTACCATTTTTGCACTTACATGGTCTGCCATGGATGACCAATCCGCTTTGGACAAAGGTTGCTTTGATTATGATTCAAGGTTGGCTCGGTTTCCCATATATTTATGTTTTAGTTACAGGAATTTTGCAGTCAATTGACCAAAACTTATACGAAGCCGCAACAATTGACGGGGCAACGGCAATCCAAAAATTTAACCACATTACATTGCCAGCAATTTTGGCGGTTGCAGCTCCAACGTTTGTAACTCAATATACATTTAACTTCAACAACTTCTCGATCATTTACCTGTTTAATAATGGGGGTCCTGGAGATGTTGGCGGCGGTGCCGGAAGATCAGATATTTTGATTTCTTGGATTTATAAGTTAACAACAAGTAATACACCGCAATATGGACTGGCTTCAGCAATCACATTGTTGATTTCAGCAATTGTTATCGGCGTATCACTGGTTGTCTTCAAGAAGACCCACGCCTTTAATATGGATTAAGGGGGATGAAATAAATGGCTGAAAAAATAAAGAAAACAACGACAAGTTCAATTAAGCGTAAAAGATTTTTCCAACATTTCTTTACGTATCTGTATATGATAATTTTATCGATTATCATCTTGTATCCATTAGCAATTACGTTTATTTCAGCATTTAAGAACACTAACTTACAGGCGTTCACGTTGAACTTTAACGGACCGTGGTCATTAGATAACTTTAAGCAACTATTTTCAACGACATTATATGGAACGTGGTACATGAACACTTTGATTATCTCTGTAATGACAATGGTCGTTCAGGTTGCCGCCGTTACATTGGCAGGATATGCGTATAGTCGATACAACTTTGCAGGGAAAAAGTGGTCATTGATCTTCTTCTTGGTTGTTCAAATGATCCCAACAATGGCTGCTTTAACTGCTTTCTTCGTATTAGGATTATTAGTTCATGGATTGAACAGTTTCTGGTACATCACATTAGTTTACATCGGTGGCGGGATTCCAATGAATGCTTATCTGATGAAAGGTTACTTTGATACTGTTCCATATGATTTTGATGAATCTGCTAAACTTGATGGAGCTGGAAACTTTACGATTTTCTGGAAGATCGTCTTTCCATTAGTTAAACCAATGGTAGCTGTGCAAGCTTTATGGGCTTTCATGGGACCGTTCGGAGATTATATGACCGCAAGTTACTTACTTCGTGCACAAAACAAGTGGACAGTTGCAGTTGGTCTGAAAAGCTTCATTAGCGATGCTCAAAACCAGCAATTTGCACTGTTTGCTGCAGGAGCAATCTTAGTTGCCTTACCAATTTGTTTATTGTTCTTATACTTACAACGGTACTTCGTATCAGGCCTTACTGCTGGTGGTGCCAAAGGATAGTTTTAACAACGTTAATAGAAAAGGACTGCGTTGGCAGTCCCTTTTCTATTAAAAAGATAATGTTATACAATTTATATTGTAAGAATTTTTCAAGGAGCGTATTAAAATGACTGATAAATTTCCATTTAGCTACTTTTCAACGTGGATCAATCCGCAAAAAATGTTTACTAACCGAAAGAAATTATCATGGGGACAGATGGTTTTAACGTTGGTATTTTCATTTGCGCTGATTTTACTGACGGTTCCGGCATATTATGCAAGACAGTCAAGTGTCAATTTGGGAATGTTTATGCCTAAGGTTAACCGAATGCTGAAGAATCAGGATTTGCAAAAGACAATTCATCAAACTCCATATCATAATGGAACATTTGATTTCAAAGGCGAAAAGATAATTGAAAATGGTTCAAATGGAATTATTGGCATTAATATTCCAGCAAATTTGGAAAAGCATTATCAAAATGGCATGTTTTTGAGGAATCAAGAAATTGTTTTAAAAGAAAATGGGACGACATCGACAATTCGATTTATGAAGGATATTAATCCAAGTAAAGGAAACTTCTATTCTAAAGTTTCTCAAACATGGTTCCGTATTAATCGAATGGGTGTAACCTTTTCAACGATGTACATGCTAGGAGCAATTATTTTATTTACGAACCTTATTTTCCTATTTGTTGGGGCATTCTTCTTATGGCTAACTCGTAAAAGTTCATTTACAACGATTGCAACGTTTAAAGAAGCTTGTGCAATATTTGACTATGTGATCGGGCCATCATGCTTTATCACTGCAATAGTAGGCTTTTTTAAGTTCGATATTTCAATGATTATGATGGTTGAAACTCTAGTAGCAGTTGTTTATTTGTTAATGATCTACGGTAAAACACACTTTAATGATGAATATGTTGCTAACCAGTTTATGATTCAGGAATAGTTTATAAAAAAATCCACCCACGTTTAATCAAACGTGAGTGGATTTTTTATTGTTAAATATTAATACTTATTTCAACCAACTTGCCTTGCTTAGTTGTTACAGCCTGATTAGCTTCATCGCCGAGCAAATTATTTTTAACAAATTCAATTTCCTGTTCAGTGATTGGACGAACTTTATTGGAAATTACGATTTCAGCGACGTCCCGCTTTTTGCGATATACAACCCGTGAATTACCTAAAGTGTATATTTTGATAAAATGGGCGGTTGTTTTAAGAAGCTGCTGCCGAATTGTTGTGGCATAACTGTTAGTTACATCAATAAGCTGCATGATTATCACCTTGATTAATATTCATCTAATGTTAATTCGGTTTTTGGATCAAAGAAGTGAGCTTTGTTAATATCAAATCCGACTTTCATACTATCACCTGGTTGAACAAAGTCGCGAGCGTCAACCTTAGAAACGAATTCGGTATCACCGACCTTGCTATAAATTTGGGCATCAGCCCCAAGTAACTCTGAAACTGAAACGGTAGCCGTTACAACTGCGTCAGGGAATGCTTCAAAGAAAGCTTGTTCTGTATGAATGTCTTCTGGCCGGATTCCAAAGATGAGCTTCTTACCATCATAGCCTTTTTCGCGTAAGACCTTAAGTTTCCCTTCAGGAACTTTAATGTTAAAGTCGTGATTTTCATCTGCGATTTTTCCATCTTTTAAGGTTACGTTGAAAAAGTTCATTGCGGGTGACCCGATGAATCCGCCGACAAATACGTTGGCTGGTTGATCGTAAACTTCTTGCGGAGTTCCAACTTGTTGAATTTTTCCGTCTCGCATAACAACGATTCGGTCAGCCATCGTCATTGCTTCGATTTGATCGTGAGTAACGTAAATGGTAGTTGTCTTTAAATCTTGGTGAAGTTTTGAAATTTGAGCACGCATTGAAACCCGGAGTTTAGCATCCAAGTTTGATAAAGGTTCATCCATCAGGAAGATTGGTGCATCACGCACAATTGCCCGTCCTAAAGCAACCCGCTGCCGTTGTCCACCAGATAATGCGGCTGGTTTCCGTTGAAGATATTCTTCCAGTCCTAAAATTGAGGCTGCTTTATGAACCCGTTTATCAATATCATCTTTATCATATTTTCTCAATTTTAATCCAAACGCCATGTTGTCATAGACAGTCATATGCGGGTATAAAGCATAGTTCTGGAAAACCATCGCGATATCGCGATCCTTAGGGGCTTCGTCATTAACGACCCGACCGTCGATTTTAAATGTCCCTTTAGTGATATCTTCCAGTCCAGCAATCATCCGAAGAGTTGTTGATTTCCCACATCCAGAAGGGCCGACAAAAACGATAAATTCACGATCCTTAATGTGTAAGTTGAAGTCAGTTACAGAGTATGAATCTGCATTATCATACATTTTATATACATGATCTAAATCTAGTTTTACCATAATTAAATCTCCCATCTAATTGATTACATCTTTATAATAATGAAAGCGATTGCATAAATAAAACGAAAAAAGCACAAATTTAGGAATTAAATTTGTGCAAAGTGCCGAAATTAAATTGTGAGAAGATAGCAAAATACTAAGTCGTTCATATTCTTCAGATTAAAGCCAGTTTGATGGCGAAATTTTTCAATTTGGTATTGAAGGGTATTTCGGTGAATATATAATTTTTTAGCTGTTGATGAAATGTTTCCACATTCATTGTATAAAGTTGTAATAACTTTAATCATTTGATCAGATAGGTGCAGTTGTTTTTTATAATTGGAAAATAGATGGCTTTTTTTAATGTAATTATTAAGCCAGTAATCAATTGCAACTTGGCTGATAGAGATTGCTGTTTCGTTTGATTTCGTAACCGCATAATCGGTAATTTTTTGTTCTTCACTGAAAATCGAAACAAGTTGATCAGTTGTTTCCCAATAATTTCCAATGAAAAATCTAGTTTTGGTATTAAGATTGATGTCTAGTGTTTCAGCGATTCCGGCAAAGTCTTCTTGTGAATAATTTTCATTACTGATTTGTTCAACTAAGATATATTTTTGAGGAGTAAGCCAGAATGAATCACAGACATTAGAACTCGAAAAAATTGTTTTAAAAGAATTTGCCCATTCTTCCCTGTTGTCGTCAACTGTTACAAAAGCTTGGATGAAACGAACTTTTTTCTCGTTTGTCGTAGGGAGACTGCCATCTTCTAAAAGAAAATCAGCCCATGGGTGTTTTCTTTGATTTAATGATTGCGGAATATCACTTGTGTTAGAAAAAATTTGGAGTAATTGAATTTCAGTTGAAGATAATCCCTTTTTGGGAAGGATAAGCCACTGGTTGTCAACTTTAATACTCAAATATGTATCTGAGTTTTGAGGTTGTTGTTGCACAGAAGCCTGAGGATATAAGTTTAATAATTGTTTTAGTTTCATAAATTACACTCGCTTTTATATTTTGTATCTATTTTACAAATATGAAATAAAAAAATAAAGTTAAAAAAGATATTGATTATTAAAAAGAAAGCGATTACACTCTAATTTAGAAAGGAGGATTTTATGGAACAAGATTGGTGGAAGAACACGGTCGTGTATCAGGTTTATCCTAAAAGCTTTCAAGACTCTAACGCTGATGGAATTGGTGATATCAGGGGAATAATGAATCGTTTAGATTATCTTGAGAATCTAGGAATAACTGCTTTGTGGCTTAATCCGGTGTATTGTTCTCCGGGAATCGATAATGGGTATGATATTTCGGATTATGAACAAATTGATCCGATGTATGGATCAATGGCAGATATGCAGTTATTAGTTGATGAAGCTCAAAAACGTGGGATTAAAATTATTATGGATTTAGTTGTTAATCATACATCAGATAAACATCCATGGTTTGTTAAGTCCCGCCAAGATCGAACCAACAAGTATCATGATTACTATGTTTGGCGCGATCCGGTTGACGGACATGAACCAAATGAGCTTCAATCAACGTTTGGCGGATCGGCATGGGAATTTGATTCACAAACAGGTCAATACTATTTACATCAATTTAGTAAGCAACAACCGGATTTAAATTGGCAAAATCCAAAATTGCGACAGGAAATATATAAGATGATGAATTTTTGGATTGAAAAAGGAATTGGTGGTTTCAGACTAGATGTGATTGACTTGATTGGAAAAAATCCGGATACGATGCAGATGGCCAATGGAAAAGATTTGCATCGATTTCTCCAAGAAATGAATCAGCAAACCTTTGGCAAGAAAAACCTAATGACGGTTGGTGAAACATGGGGGGCAACCCCTGAAATTGCAAAGTTATACTCTGATCCACAACGGCATGAATTAAGCATGGTTTTTCAATTTGAACATACCCAATTGGATCAACAAGATGGTCAAGGAAAGTGGTCAATTAAACCGCTGAACTTTTACGAATTGAAAAAAGTATTAAATAAATGGCAAGTCGGGTTGAACCCAACAGGATGGAATAGCCTTTTTTGGAATAATCATGATTTACCGCGAGCAGTATCAGCATTTGGAAACGATCAAGAGTATCGGGTTGAAAGTGCAAAGATGCTTGCAATTCTTTTACATTTGATGAAGGGAACACCGTATATTTATCAAGGCGAAGAAATTGGAATGACCAATTGTCCTGTAAGTTCGATTGATGAAGTTAACGATGTTGAAAGCATCAATATGTATCATGAAAAGAAAAATGAAGGATTCAATGATAATGAAATCATTCGTTTGATCAATCACCGGGGAAGGGATAATGCACGAACACCAATGCAATGGAAAGGTGATCAGAAGTATGCGGGCTTTTCAAGTCAAAAGCCGTGGCTGCATGTAAATCCAAACTATAAAACAATAAATGTAGATGATCAACTTCGCGATTCAAACTCCATTTATAATACATACAAAGAACTAATCGATTATCGAAAAAAGCATTTATTAGTAGTTGAAGGAAGTTACAGCCTTGTTGATACTGCAGATGATGTTTATGCATATCTTCGTGAAATGGATGGTCAAAAGTTATTAGTAGTTGCTAATTTATCTGGGAAAGATCAGACCTTAAAACTTGACTATGGAGTCCAACAGCCTTGGATTTCAAATTATAATATTGAAAAAATTAATTTGAATGATTATAAGTTACGGCCATATGAGGCTTTTGCGGTTGAAATTCATTAATAAGGGTAAGTAATTTTTGTTAAGAAATTACTTATGTTTGTGTTGAATTTCGTGCAACCGATTGCACAAAATTCGAGAAAGCGGTATACTTTTAATTGTATTATTTTTGGAAATCGTTTACATAAACTGAACAGTTATTTAAGTACTCGATTTGGAAACAATTTAGGAGGAATCGCGAAATGAAAAACGATCAACCGAAAGCAGGACTTCCTAATTTGAAACCAAGTATCATTTGGATGATCAACTTCGGCTTCTTAGGGGTTCAAATGGCTTTCACATTGCAAAGTTCACAAATGAGCCGGATTTTCCAAACAATCGGGGCTAACCCGAATGATTTAGGATGGTTCTTCATCTTGCCACCATTGGCTGGTTTAGTTGTTCAACCATTAGTCGGCTACTTCTCAGACCGGACATGGGCACCGAAACTCGGTGGACGGCGGCTTCCGTACCTTCTTTTAGGAACGATCGTTGCTGTTATCGTTATGTGCTTGTTACCAAACTCAGGTAGTTTAGGCTTGGGTTACGCATCAATGGCTGCAATGATTTTTGCTGCCGTAACTGTTGCTTTCCTTGATTTATCATCAAACGTTGCAATGCAACCATTCAAAATGATGATCGGTGACATGGTTAATGATAAGCAAAAGAGTTACGCATATGGAATTCAAAGTTTCTTATCAAATACCGGTGCAGTTTTAGCAGCTGTTTTCCCATTCGTTTTAACATTCTTTGGGGTTGCTAACACTGCTCACAAGGGCGACGTTCCAATGTCAGTTAAGCTGTCATTCTACATTGGTGCTGCAATCTTAATCGTTACAAGTTTGTTCACTGTTTTCCGGGTTCACGAATATGATCCGCAAACATATGCTAAGTACCATGGCATTTCTGAAGAAGACAACGAAGAAAAAGTTGGCATGTTCACATTGTTGAAGAAGGCCCCAAAGGCATTTTGGACAGTTACATTAGTTCAATTCTTCTGCTGGTTTGCTTTCCAATACTTATGGACATACTCAAACGGGGCAATTGCTGCCAACGTATGGCACACAACGAACACCGCTTCAGCCGGCTTCCAAGCAGCTGGTAACTGGTATGGGGTTTTAGCTGCCGTTCAATCAATCGCCGCTGTTATTTGGTCATATGTTTTGGCTAAGTTGCCAAACAACATGCACAAATTAGGTTATGCTGGAAGTTTAGCTCTTGGTGCAATCGGCTTCGGTTCAGTCTTCTTTGTTCACTCAAAGATGTTATTGATCGTTTCATTCACGTTAGTCGGAATTGCATGGGCTGCAATGAATACTTACCCATTGACAATTGTTACAAACGCATTGTCAGGAAAGCACATGGGAACATACCTTGGCTTGTTCAACGGTTCAATTTGCTTGCCACAAATTGTTGCCTCACTTGCCAGTTTCGTCATCTTCCCATTGCTTGGCGGTAAGCAAACCAACATGTTCCTCTTGGCAGGAATCGTAATGCTTTTAGGTGCCGTCGCAGTATTTGCAATTAAGGAAACAAGTGCTGAAGCACCTGAAGAACCACATACTCCAATTGAAGAAGAGTAATTAAGCAGGTGAAAAGATGAAAAAAGAGATGTATCAGGGGAAAGAAATTGAACGTTTCACGTTAACGAATGCGAATGATACGCGGGTAACGATTTTGTCACTTGGCGGAATCATTCAAGAATATTCGATCATGCACAATGGTCAACGTGAAAATTTAGTTGTTAATTTTGACAGTGCTCAAGAATATGCTGATAATCCATACCAAATTTGCAAACAAATTGGGCGGATTGCTGGCCGGATCAAAGATGCTCGGTTTGAACTTGATGGCCAAGAAGTTCAGGTTCCCGCAAATGAGAACCATAACAGTCTTCACGGCGGTGACCGGGGCGTAAGCACGCAAATCTTTGATGGGTATCAAGTTTCAGCGAATGAAGTGACATTAAGTTTGAACTTGGATCCAACGGTTGACGGGTTCCCAGGGAACTTAACGCTGATGATCAATTACATCTTGCACGATAATGACCGGTTAGATGTTACCTATGACATTACCGTCCAAAGTGCAACGGTCTATGATCCAACGATTCATATTTACTGGGCGCTTCCGCAAGGCTTGAAGAACGTTGATGTTCAAATCAACGGTGATCAACGCCAAGAAGTTGATGCGGAAAAGATTCCAACTGGAAAACTGTTAACGAATAAAGGAACGGCGTTTGATTTTTCGAAACCGCGTGATTTGGCAGAAGCCGTTGAAACGTTGCGGAAAGAAGAAAATCAAAAAGGATTTGATAATGGTTATGCGGTTGAACCGTCAATGACGAGTCCTGTTGTTGAAATTAATAAAAAAGATCAAAAAGTTAAAATTAAAGTCTTCAGCGACCGGAACGGATTAGTGATTTTCACTGCTGATCCGCAAAACGGCGAAAATGATCGTCAAGGCATTTTTGACTCGCTGGCAACTGAAGTTCAAACGTTACCGGATGCATTGCATCACGATGAATTCGGCAATGTGCGGTTAGCGGCTGGCGAACATAAACAAATCAAAATTGCCTATCAAGTTGAAGGTTACTAAAAAATAATAAGAGGTGACACAGATGAAAAGAATCTTTGAAATCGATCCTTGGAAGATCGTAACACATGAATTTAATCCTGAAGATAAGCGTCTTCAAGAAAGTATGACAAGTATCGGGAACGAATACATGGGAATGCGTGGAATGTTTGAAGAAAACTATTCTGGCGACACCCACCAAGGAATTTATCTTGGCGGTGTATGGTATCCTGACAAGACCCGTGTTGGTTGGTGGAAGAACGGTTATCCGGAATACTTCGGTAAGGTTCCGAATGCTATCGACTTTGTCAGTGTTGACATCAAGATCAACGGTGAATCAATTGACTTGGCAAAGGATTCATTCTCAGACTTTGAACTTTGCTTAGACATGAAGCGCGGCGTCTTAGATCGTTCATTCATCGTTGAAAAAGATGGTCACAAGATCAAGGTGACATCTGAACGGTTTGTTAGCATCGCATTCAAGGAATTGTACGCTAACAAGTTGACATTTACAAACTTAAGCGACGAACCAGTTAAGATCGAAGTTCAATCATTGATCAACGCTGATGTTTATAACGAAGATTCAAACTACGGCGAACAATTCTGGGGCGTAATCGACAAGTCAGTTGCTGACAAGTCAGGCCGCTTAGTTGGAAAGACTGCTGAAAATAACTTCGGCACACCTCGTTTTACTGTTGAAATGGCAATGAGTCATGAAACAGACTTGAAGGCAGTTCGATCAGAAAATGAAGAAAAATACGTTGCTAACAATTTTGAAGGTTCAATCCAACCTGACCAAACAGTTTCATTTGAAAAGCGCGTAATCGTAACAACTTCACGGGATTACGACACGGTTGATGCTTTAGACAAGGCAACAAACGACTTAATGAACAAGGCCGGCGAACAAACATATGACCAATTAGCAGATGCACAGGCAAATGCATGGGCAGAACGTTGGGAAAAATCAGACATCACAATTGATGGTGATGAAGCTGCTCAACAAGGAATTCGGTTCAACTTATTCCAATTGTTCTCAACATACTATGGTAACGATGCCCGCTTGAACATTGGTCCAAAAGGATTCACTGGTGAAAAGTACGGTGGTGCGACATACTGGGATACAGAAGCATTCTGCTTACCGGTTTACTTAGGAACGTCTGATCCTAAAGTTGCCCGCAACTTGCTTTTATACCGTTACAACCAATTAGACGGTGCCCATCACAATGCCCAACAACAAGGCTTGAAGGGTGCTTTATACCCAATGGTTACATTCAACGGAATTGAATGCCACAACGAATGGGAAATCACCTTTGAAGAAATTCACCGAAACAGTGATATTGCTTATGCAATTTACAACTACACAAAGACAACTGGTGACAAGAGCTATGTTTTGAACAAAGGTAGCGAAGTCTTAGTTGAAATCGCACGGTTCTGGGCAGATCGGGTTCACTATTCAGAACGGAACGGTCAATACATGATTCACGGGGTAACAGGTGCTGACGAATACGAAAACAACGTTGACAACAACTGGTACACCAACGTAACTGCTAAATGGGAACTTGATTACACAGCCAAAATTGCCAAGGAAATCTCTGATGAACAAGTTAAGAAACTTGGCATCACAGATGAAGAAGTTTCAAAATGGCAAGAAATCGCTGATAAGATGTACTTACCAGAAGATAAGGAACTTGGAATCTTTGTTCAACACGATGGTTTCTTAGACAAAAACATCACATTGGATGAAAACAACAACCCAATCAACAAGATTCCAGCTGATGAATTACCAATCAACCAACACTGGTCATGGGACAAGATCTTACGTTCACCATACGTAAAGCAAGCTGATGTCTTACAAGCAATGTGGTACTTCATGGATGACTTCACCGAAGAACAAAAGAAGCGCAACTTCGACTTCTATGAACCATTGACAGTTCACGAATCAAGCTTGTCAGCTTCAATTTATGCAATCATGGCTGCTGATTTGAAGTACGAAGAAAAATCAGTTGAATTGTATGAACGGACAGCCCGGCTTGACTTGGATAACTACAACAACGATACCGTTGACGGCTTGCACATCACAGCCATGTCAGGTGGTTGGTTAGCAATCGTTGAAGGATTTGCAGGCATGCGGGTCAACGACGGCGAATTGCAATTCAAGCCATTCGTACCAAAGGCTTGGAACGGATACAACTTCCGCTTAACATTCCGTGGCCGCTTATTAGAAGTTAAGGTTGCCAAGGACAATACTGAAATCAAGTTAATCAAGGGTGAACCATTAACAGTTAAGTTAAACGGCAAAGAAATTGAAGTTAAATAATAAATAACGGTCAGACGTTAACAAATAATGAGGCTCTGGAAGTTTCCAGAGTCTCATTCATCAGAAAGAAGAAAGAGGGCAGATTTTTATGCAAATGCAGGGTGCAGTATTTGATTTAGACGGGGTTATTACTGACACAGCAAAGTATCACTTTGCTGCATGGAGTAAGTTAGCAAAGGAAAACTTGGACATCGAATTACCAGCTTCATTTGAAACTGAATTAAAGGGTGTTAGCCGGATCGATTCATTAAAGAAGATTTTGGAATATGGCAACAAGCTTGACCAATTTTCTGACGATGATATTCAAGAATTAGCTGCTAAGAAGAACGGCTATTACTTGGAAGCAATCGAAGGCTTATCAAAAGATGATATTTTACCAGGAATCACTGAATTGATTGCTCAATTAAAGGCTCACAACGTTAAAATGTCACTTGCATCAGCTTCAAAGAACGCTCCGGCAATCTTAAAGAAACTTGGCTTGTTCGATAAATTCGATGCCATTGCAGATCCCGCAAAGGTTGCGCATGGCAAACCAGCTCCAGATATCTTCTTAGCTGGGGCGGCTGCTGTTGACTTGAAACCAAGCGAATGCGTCGGGGTTGAAGATGCGGTTGCTGGGGTCCAAGCCATCAAAGACGCTGGCATGGTTGCCGTTGCAGTGGGTGACGCAAACGAATTAGCAAAGGCTGACAAGGTTGTTCCAACAACTGCTGATTTCAGCTATGATTTGTTTGAAGAAACATTTGAAAAAGCAAACGCATAATTTAATGATCAATAAAGAAGAACTCAAAGGAACTTGCCTTTGGGTTCTTTTTTTGGTTTATTTAATGTATCGGAGAAGGAGATTCAATCTTTTACGAGGAGAATTTTAAAATGCAAAATGATATTAAGCTGGTTGCAACCGATATTGACGGAACATTTACGCATGCTGACCATACTTATGATCTGGAACGTTTCAAACGGATTTTAGACCGAATGAACGCTGCTGGATGCGAGTTTGTGGTTGCAAGCGGCAGTCAGTATTTTACGATTCGGGATTTATTTGCTGACTGTGCCGATCAAATTACGTTTATTTCTGAAAATGGCGCTTTAATTGAAAGCCACGGTGAACGTCTTTTTACCCAAGAAATGGCAGAACCAACAATTCAAGCGATGATTGATTTTGCTCATCATCATTCCGAAATCAAAATGGTAATGTGCGGGGCGCAAAGTGCCTATTGTGAACGCGGGACAGTTGACCAAGCCTTTTTTGATTTGACGAATTTTTACTATCATCATTTAGAATGGGTCGATGATTTTAGTGACGTTGATGATCAGATTTTGAAATTTGCTGCCAATGTACCAGAAGAAAAAACGGATGAGTATATGGCGCTGTTTCGTGAGAAATTTGCGGGAAAAGTTGAACCAACTTCAAGCGGCTTTGGGGCCATTGATTTAATTATTCCGGGTTGTCATAAGGCTGCGGGATTGAAATGTTTGGTTGAACGGTGGAAGATCACGCCTGATCAATGCGCGGCCTTTGGCGATGGCGGAAATGATATTGAAATGCTGCGGTATTGCAAGCACAGTTATGCAATGGCCAATGCTGGCGAAGAAGTCAAACGAGTTGCCAAGCATGTGTGTCCATCAAACGAAGATGATGGGGTTTTAGTGACTTTAGATCAATTGTTTTAGTAAAAGAAAGATGTGACTTTTTAGGTCCATCTTCTTTTTTGCCTAAAAGTATAAAGAAGTATAAAACAAAAATGAAAGTATAAAGAAGTATAAAACAGGAAAATTATGCAAAAACACTTGCAAGCGATAACAAAATGTGAAAGAATAGTGATTGTAATAAATGGTCTATTCCAATTTTAACGAAACTAATTTAGAAAACGAGGAAGAATATTATGGCATATTACATTCATGCAGCAAAATTCTTTTTAAAGAATACAACTGAAACGAATGGTTACTTGGAAATTACCGATGACGGCAAGTTTGGTTCATATTATCCAGAATCAGCAAAGCCGGCTGGCAAAATCGTTGAATACGGCGACAAGTGGGTTGCCCCTGGATTGTTTGATACGCATATTCATGGTCTTCTTGGTCATGATGTTACTGATGGAGACTGGGATGCAATCAATGAAATGTCAGAAGGGCTGTTAAAAGCCGGGGTTACTTCATGGCTGCCAACAACGGTTACAGCTTCATTTGATCAATTGAATAATGTATGTAAGGCAATTGGCGATCATCAAGGTCAAGAAACGGGTGCCAAAATTCGTGGAATTCACTTTGAAGGCCCATACTTCACGGAAGAACATAAGGGAGCTCAAGATCCGAAGTATTTACGTGACCCAGACATTGATGAGTTCCACAAGTGGCAAGATTCCGCACATGGATTATTGAACAAGATTTCAATTGCGCCTGAACGGAAGGGAGCCGCAGAATTTACCCGTCAAGCAGTTAAAGAAGGTGTTGTGGTTTCGATCGGTCACAGTTCAGCAACGTATGAACAAGCAAAGCGATGTATTGAAGCCGGCGCATCAATGTTTACGCACACATACAACGGAATGAACGAATTCGGTCACCGTGATCCTGGAATGGTCGGTGCTGCTTACACGATGGATGATACAACATGCGAAATCATCTGTGACGGCCACCACAATGCACCAGCTGCTGTTCGGGTATTGATCGATCAAAAGACGCCGGACAACGTTGCGTTGGTTACCGATTGCATGCGGGCCGGCTTAATGCCTGATGGCGACTACATGCTTGGTGAACTTGAAGTTTACGTTAAGGACGATATGGCACGGTTAAAGGTTGGCAATAACCTTGCCGGAAGCATTCTTCTGTTAAAGGATGCCTTGAAGAACGTTGTTGACTGGAACATTGTAACGCCAGAAGAAGCCGTTCGGATGGGCTCATTAGTTCCTGCTAAGAGCATGCACATGGAAAATAAGGTTGGCTCAATTGTTCCAGGTGCCGATGCGGACTTCTTGATTCTGAATCCGGATATGACTTTAAGTGAAACATACTTGGATGGAAAGTCACGGTATCAGGCTTAATTGAGTTTAGAAATGAAAAGAGGTTGTGACGCAAGTCACAACCTCTTTGCTATACTGCATAATCGGGTTTCAAAACAAACGAGCTACGACGCGAAGCTAGTGAAAGACGCAAACCTCTGAATCTATGCTGACGCGATTCATTCGCTTTTCTGCTTCCGCCACGCTCGTTTTTAACGTTTTGTCACATCTAATTTTGTTGTCAATCAACATTAATGTTGACGAGCAACAAAAATAATTAGATAATACTTTTGGAAATTAATTTGGGAGGTAATTAAATGACAAAAGTATTGGTAATCAAGGCGCATCCGCATGCTGAGGATAGTATTTCAATCAGTGTCGCTGACTATTTCATTAAGAAGTACCGGGAACTTCATCCCGATGATGAGATCATTACGCATGATTTATATGCCGAAAAAGTCCCGCCGTTAAATGACACGACAATGAAAGCGTGGAAGCACCAACGAAACGGTCAACCATTATCTGATGAAGAACAGCAGGTAATTGCGGCGCATAATCAATGGTTAAACGAGTTTTTAGAAGCTGATAAGTATGTGTTTGTCAACCCAATGTATAACTTCTTTTTGCCGGCAGAAATGAAGCAGTATGTTGATATTATTGCAGTTCCACGGAAGACATTCAAATATACTGAAAAAGGTCCGGTTGGTTTGCTTGAAAATAAGAAGGCCTTGCATATTCAAACGGCCGGAAGTGTTTATCATGGAACACCACTTGAAAAATTTGATTTTGGTGGGACCTATCTTAAATTAGCGTTGAAATTGTTTGGTGTGGACGACTTTACTGATCTTTATATTGAAGGGGTTGATCAGTTTCGTGATCGGCGTGATACAATTAAAGAAAAAGCAATGCAGGATGCTGCAAAGATCGCGGAGAAGTTTTAATCAATGAATAATAAAATCAATCAAATTACAATTTTAATTTCCCAAATTCAAAATGCACATAACAGTGAATTAACGGTTGCCCAAGAATGGATGCTTGAGCACGTTAAGGATCCGGAACTAAAGAAGAAGGTTCCAAAACTTTCAGTTGTGGCATATCATATTTTGGATACGTTAAGCCAGCATCAAGAGCTTACCGGAATTAAAATTGCTCAAGAGCTGGGAGTTACCCGTGGCGGAATTACCCGGGCGGCTCGCAAAATGCAGGATGAAAAATTGATTGTTGCTGTGCGGCATGAAGACAATAAGAAGAACATTTACTATCAACTGACCCCCGAAGGCCAAAAGATTGCCAACTTACATGCTGAAATGCACCAAGAACTTTACCGCCAGCTTCAGGAAAAAATTTCGACTGATTTTACCAGTGATGAGCTCGATTCGATCATTCGTTTTTTGAGTTACATCAAGGATCATGTGATGTAAGAAAGATTGAATACAACGTTGAGATTATCTAAATTGTATTTCAAGAAATTATTTATTACGCAAATGCTCTTAAAGATAGTCCGTACCAAAAGTAAATAATCTTATGAGAAATCTGGTTTCATGCGGATTTCTCTTTTTTTATAAGGAGTTCCATAAGTTTTTTAATTATTATTAAAGAATAAAATAAAATAATTCTATCAAAATTTGGGCGTAAATGTTTTCATTTATTTATCTGATTTGGTAAAATAATAGTCGTTGAAAGTTTTAAGCAATTAAAACTTTTTCTAAGGATTTTCCTTAAATAATTTATGAGGTGATATAGATGGCTAACACAAGAACATCAAGAAAAATTGCTATCGTCGGTGTCGGCGGTGTAGGTATGGGTTGTGCATACTCAATCTTAAACCAAGGTCTCGTTGATGAAATGGTATTAATCGACGTTGCCGGTGACAAGGCTGACGGTGAAGCTCGTGACTTAATGGACGGTGTTACATACGCACCAGAAAACTGCAAAGTTTACCATGGTGACTACTCAGATTGTAAAGATGCCCAAATGGTTATCATTACAGCTGGTATCAACCAAAAACCAGGTCAATCACGTTTGGAATTAGTTGGTACAAACGCAAAGATCATGCGTTCAATCGTTAAGGAAGTTATGGGTTCAGGCTTCGATGGCAACTTAGTTATCGTTTCAAACCCTGTTGACGTATTGACATATGTTGCATGGGATGAATCAGGCTTACCACAAAACCGTGTTATCGGTACAGGTACATCACTTGACTCAACTCGTTTACGGATGCAATTATCAAACAAGACAGGTGTTGACGCACACGACATCTCAGCATACATCGTTGGTGAACACGGTGACTCAGAACAACCATTATGGTCACAAGCTACAATCGGTGGCAAGCCATTAATGGACTGGATCGAAGACGGCGACGAAGGTGTTATCAAGAAAGATGAACTTGAAGACATCCGTAAGACAGTTCGTGACGCTGCTTACTACATCATTGATCGTAAGAAGATCACAAACTGGGGTATCGGTTTGAGTACAGCTCGTCTTGTTCGTGCAATCTTAGAAAACGAACACGCAATCTTGACAACATCAGCATACTTCAACGGTGAATACGGTTTGAAGGACATCTATACAGGTATCCCAGCAATCGTTGGCGAAAACGGTGTAGAACGCATTGTTGAAATGCACATCACAGACGAAGAAATGGCCGGCTTACACAAGTCAGCTTCAGAACTTAAAGAAGTTCTTGACTCAGTTCGTGAAAAATAATCTAATTGAAAGTTAGACAATTAAGTCTGTTGGGTGATTGTCGCCTGACAGGCTTTTTGTGTTTTAAGAGGTTAAAATGAAATATCCTGAAGAATTAGTAGAACGGGTAAAGCAGCGGGCAGCTGGTTATCGGCTTGAAGGTTTTTTGTCCGGTCAAGGGAAAATCAATCCGCCATTGATGATTGTTGGTGAAGCCCCCGGAAGAAAGGAAATTACGGCGCATATACCGTTTTCTGGGCAGTCTGGTCAGGAATTAATGAAGTCATTAGCGATTACCGGACTGACGCGGGATGATGTTTACATTACAAGTGTTGTTCGCAGCCGTCCATACTCGGTCAAAAAAGTTAAGAATAAAAAGACTGGCGAAATTGAAACCAAAACGCCGAACCGGACACCAACGAAAAAAGAAGTGTTAGCCTATGCCCCGCTTTTTGATTGGGAACTGGAACAGGTTGATCCGAAAGTCATCGTAACGGTTGGCAATACGAGTTTGCGGCGTATTTTGGGACCGAAATTTAGTGTTGGAACCCATCATGGTCAAGTATTCCGCCAGCCAATCCAGCAGTTAAATGCAACGGGAGACGGCTATATTTTATCTGATCGGGAATATACGGTGATTTCAACGTTCCATCCCGCAGCAGTTTTTTATAACCGAAAATTAGCCCCTGAAATTGAAAAGGACTGGCACTTGATCGATCAGGTATTAAAAAAACGCCAATCCGTCGCAAATCAAGACTAAAAGAATTAAGAGGCCCCACTGAAAAATTGAAATCGAATCGTGATAAGTTTCGGTGCGGGGATAATCGTTGGAAAATCCTTGAAGCGTCATCGCAACGGCAAGGTTATCTGACCAATTCAAACAACTGACAATAATTTTTAAATAAAGCATCGGATTCCACCAATTCAGCGTTTGATTATGCATATTGGCGGCAATCCGAATTTTTTTGATTTGCGCTTTTACATTTTGGACCATTCCCACAGCAGCAAGAATCCCGTAAACAAATGTATTTGAAAGATGAAAATGCTGATGCAGGCTTAAAAGGACTGTTTTCAAGGAATAGCACAGGGTAACAAGTGCTCCCAGTGAAAAATAGGTATAGATCCGGGTGGCATACAACCAGGCACTTGTAAATGAGTGACTAAATGAAACAAATGATAGCCAGCTTCCAAGGGCAAACGGAAACGCGATCAAAAGGGCAATTCCAATTTTTTTAAATGAAACGCGACAAACCGAAAGATATAGTAAACACCCAATGAAGACAACAACGTTTAACCAAATTTTCGAAGCAAACGTCAAAATTAACCCGAGAGCGAGCATTAGTAAAACGGCGATTGTTGGGTTCAGCCGGGGCTTAGCGGTCGATTTCATTTAGGGTTCCTCCCTTCGATAAAAGCTGAAGTTGTGCATTATGAATTTCAAGAACATAGTCATAATGTTCAAACGATTGAAATTGATGATCGATGATCAAGATTCCACATCCGAGCTGCTTAAGGGTTTCGATTAGTTTCCATGCAAGCGCAACGGAGGCGTGGTCAAGGCCGGTTAAAATTTCGTCAAGCAAAATTACAGGACTGCTGATGATTGCTAAGATCAGAAGCTGGACTTTCTTTTGCTGGCCGCCGGAAATAAAATATGGGCTTTCACTAAGGACATCTTGCAAGTTAAGTCTTTGAACCCACGAACTAATTTGCGCATCTGTCCAAAAATCCGGGTGATGCGAAGCTTGTTGTGCACTTTGAAGTTCTTCGCGCACCGTTGTTTTGATAAATTGATCTTCGCTATTTTGGAAACCAAGGGTAATGTGCTGGATCCATTTCCGGACGCTGACCCGTTGTTCATTTTGCTGATCAAAGTCAATTTGGCCGGAATATGGGTGCTGCTTGGTAAGGACCTTCAAAAGGGTCGACTTGCCGCTCCCATTTTTGCCAGCCAATAGTCCAACCATTCCTTGAGGTAACTTAAAGGTACTTTCAGCAACGAGTGGTCGCCCGGACTGATTAAACGTTAATTCTTGCCATTGGAGCCGGGACGATGTTGAAGGTGGCAAAACGGCGGTTACACGTGAAACAGCCTGCAAATCTTGAAACTGGGGACTGAATGATTGTAATTTTTGCGCAGTAACGCTGAGCCAGTTATCAGCTAAATCTTGATAATATTGCAATTGATGATCCGTCACAATGATTGCAGTGTTAGTTTTTTTGCTTTTTAACATGTGGATAAGCCGAAGCTGGTGGTCGCGGTCCAGGTTCGCAAACGGTTCATCCAAAAGCAGATATTCAGGATCAAGACTGAGGATCATCGCAAGTGCCATCTGTTGCAATTCGCCACCGGAAAGCGTCGTTACCGGCTGGTCAACAAGGGCTTCCAAAGAATTTTCACTAATGATTTGATGGATAATTTTGGGAATTTGGTCCGTTGGTGTTTGAAGATTTTCAAGCATAAAGGTCAGCTGTTCCCGTCCGGTTTTAAACGTAAAAAAGTGGCGGGTATTTTGCGGAAGGTATGCGAGATGCTGAACCCGTGCCGCCGGCACAATTAAACTCACATCTTGATGATTCAGTTGAACTTTTCCAGACGAAGGTGCAAGAATTCCTGCCAGTAGTTGAAGCAGAGTTGACTTGCCGCTGCCGTTTTGACTAGCAATGACCGTTAACCCGGTGGATGGAAAATGGTAGGTAGTATTTTCCAGCAAGGATGACTGCGTTGGATATGCAAAAGTCAGGTTTTGAATTTCAAGGTCCATTATGCAGCCACCACCTTTGTCTTAATAAGTAATTTTTGAATTGCCGCGACCGTGATCCCAGCAAAAATTCCGATTGAAATGAAGCGTAAAAGTAACAGAGTAATCAACATATGCAGTGGATAATGCAGATACCCGCTTTGAAAAAGATCCCACCCGAAAGTGATCAGGGTTGCCGTAATTGTGGATAAAAATAATCCGCGGTTGTCAAAATGATGGTATCCAGTAAGGGCAAAGCCGCATTCCGATCCGAGCCCCTGGATCAGCCCTGAAATGATTGTGGCAACGCCCCAACTTGAAAAAATAAACATCTCTAAAATTGCAGCCAGCAGCTCGCCGATTAAGCACGCGTTGCGTTTCTTTAATAGCAGCGCAGAAACCGGACCGGCCATCAGCCAGACTCCAAGCGTTAAATCGTTAGCATATGGCTTTAACGGCGTTGCTGCCAGCAGATAATAAACGTAATTCCATCCTTGATAGATTAAGCCAAAGAAAATCGCGATCAGCGAAAGCAGGATCACGTCATGAACTGTCCAATATTGTTTATGGGGATTAACTGTGGGTAACTGCATAAGATTCACTTCATTTCTTTGATATAATTTAATTATACCGGATAATGGCAGGTGAAATCACAATGGAGCTTGATAATTATGTGGAACAAGTGCAGGCAATTCGCCAAAATTGTCTTAAACTGACCCCGGTTGTGGAAAAATGTGATCAAATTTTAGCAACAATTAACGCTTATCAACAGCAGCGGCTACCCGAAGTTGAATTAACCGCATTGGAACTTTCAACGGATTTGATTTTCGATAATTTGATTGAATATCCGCAATTGATGGATGTTTCACCGCAATTTGAGAATTTAAGACAGGTAATGATTGAAAATTTTGGAATTTGGCATATTTGCAATCAGTTGTGGATCAATGATCTGCAAGCTTTTTGCGGATTGGATTCGCACAATTTGGAGATCATGGCGGGCAACGCCGTGATCAGTGCAAACTTGAAAAATACGATTGCGACGGATAACCTTGATTGGCAAGGGCAGGATAATGATCGGCCGTGCCCGTGGACAGCGGTGGAAAAGTTGGATGCTGCCGCTGCGGTTCGCCAATATTATTCACATGTGGATAATATCATTATGGCCTGGGCGCCGGATAGTGGGGATGTTGATTGGCAAATTTTGCAATTTTTGCGCCAAAATCACTTTCAAGGGAATCTGATTGTGATTGGTGAACGCAATGGCGCAACCAATTCGGCAAAGTTTTGGCAAAATGCGCGGTTGCAGCTGATCGATCAGCTTAATCAGCATCATCGCCCGTTTGATTTTATTAATGATCAGGTTTGGCTTGTAAAATAAAAAAGACGCGGAAATTTTCCGCGTCTTTTTAACGTAGTTTAATTGATCAATTAGCCGATGATATCGAAGTTTTCAACAAAGTTTTCAAAGTCAGCTGCGGTGTAACCGTAACGAACCATGAAGACTAATAAGTGACCAAGAATTGTATCGCAATCGAAATCTTTTAAATCAGCTGCTTCAAGTGAACTGCCGTCTTCCTTATTCAATTCGTAGTAAGCAACTTCTTCAAATGAGTATACGCCAGTGTTGAACATATCGTAGAAATCAAGATCACGTTTACCGTTGAAGCCGTAATTTTCTTCCGTCAAGACTTGAACGTTACCGTCTTTGGCTGCAAAAATCCGTGGCATTTGAACCTTGTCGTCTTCTTTTTCAACGGGGAAGAGGTTCCGCAACGTTGAAGTTTTGATCAATCCTTCATCTTCTTTGCTGATTTCAGCAGGCAATGCCTTAACTGCTTCTTGGAATTGGGTTAGTTTTTCTTTGAATGCAAGAAATGTTGGGTTGTCTTCATAAGCTTCAGTTGAGAAGTACATGCCGTATTCAGCGTTGTATTTTGCAGGAAAGTCCTTGGCACCTAAAAGGGCGTTATCATCTGTCCAAAGTAATTTCCGTTCCATGATCTGACTGAATTCTGGACGGTTGTGTTCGATTTCACGGACCATTGTTCCAAAATGACCGATCAAGTTGACAACCATTTTATTAAAATTATCTGATGTTAACGTGTTATCGATAAAGTCTTTGACTAACATCAAGTGATCCTCCTTCGAAGTTTTATATCTCTATTCTATGATAATTTTGAAATTTTGGAAAATATAAATTTAAAGAAAAATAAGAATATTTAATGAAATTCAACATAAATTTTTCGTTTAGTTAAATTTTTTGTTAAAATAGGAAAGTACACTAGGTTATTTGACAGTCATCGAAGATTTAAATGATGATTGGATACCACAGAATAGGAGAAAGATGCTATATGAAGATCTTAGTTGTTGATGATGATAAAGATATTGTCGAATTGATGAGCATTTACATTACAAATGAGGGGTACGATGTAGAGAAAGCTTACAACGGCAAAGAAGCAATTACAAAGCTCAATACAAATCCTGATATTGGACTGATGATCTTAGATATTATGATGCCGCAAATGGATGGTTTAGCTGTCTTGCGTGAAGTCCGGAAAGATTCACAAATTCCAGTCTTAATGCTTTCAGCTAAAACCGACGATCTTGATAAAATTCAAGGATTGATCCAAGGGGCCGATGATTATGTCACGAAGCCATTTAATCCATTAGAAGTAATGGCCCGGGTCAAGTCGTTGCTCCGGCGGTCACAACATGATGTTCGCAATGAAGAACCAGATCAAATTGAAATTGGGCCGCTTATTATCAAAAAGGATTCACATGAAGTGATGACTTCAACCGGCAAACCAATTCAACTAACAGCACTTGAATTTGGAATTTTGTACTTGCTTGCTAGTCATCCCAACCGGGTCTTTTCTGCTGATGAGATCTTTGAACGCGTATGGCAGCAAGAATCAGTTGTTTCAGCAAAAACGGTTATGGTTCATGTGAGTCACTTGCGGGATAAGATCGAAGAAGCAACAAACGGTGAGAAAGTTATTCAAACAGTATGGGGTGTAGGTTATAAAATTGAAACACATTAGAAATAGGGAGCGCGAAGAAGGCGAACAACAATGAAGTTGAAAATGACCTCCAAGGAAAAACGGGAACTTCTTTTGGAGATTTTGTTTACCCTTGTCCTGTTGTTGGCAG
This sequence comes from Ligilactobacillus sp. 110_WCHN, assembly GCF_030518115.1. Taxonomy (NCBI): domain Bacteria; kingdom Bacillati; phylum Bacillota; class Bacilli; order Lactobacillales; family Lactobacillaceae; genus Ligilactobacillus; species Ligilactobacillus sp. 110_WCHN. The sequence goes on along the minus strand of NZ_JAULLI010000012.1, from coordinate 17,011 downwards.
CTGATTTCGCAATTTATATTTTATTGAATGAATGGACGCGACATATTCCCGGAGTTGCCAGTGGAATTTTTGATATCAAAATGTCGCTTACATTGGGACCGAATACCGTTAAATTCGGTAACTGGGGATTGCTTTTTGTGTTCATTGCAACTGTTTTTGACAGTTTTATTCTGTATTGGCGGATCGTCCACCAATACCGTCAAATTCAGCTTTATCACGTGATTTCTGAGTTGCATTATATTGCGTCAGGTCATTTTGACCACCGGATTCCATTTGTGCTTAACGGATCAATGCAGCGGGTAGTTGAAAGCATTAATGCTTTGGTTGATAGCACCGTTGAGTCAATGAAAGAGGAACGGCGAATTGAGAAATCAAAGGATGAGCTGATCACGAATGTCAGTCATGATATTCGGACACCATTGACTTCAATTATTGGATATTTAGGACTGATCGAAAATAAACAGTATCAGTCAGAAGAAGATTTGATCAAGTTTGCCCACATTGCATTTGTCAAATCAAACCAAATGAAGTCGCTGGTTAATGATCTATTTGAATATACAAAGGTCCGTCAGGCTGATACGCCGTTGAATTTAATGACGGTCTCTTTGATGTCGCTTTTTGAACAGCTCGAAGCAAGTTTTGAACTGGAAGCCAAAGAAAAAGGCATGGCGATTTCAACCAAAATGCCGGATGGTGATCTAAAACTTGAAGCCGATCCGGAAAAGTTTGCCCGGATTGTCAATAATTTGATCACCAATGCGTTGAAGTATGGCAAGGGCGGGAAGAACATTTATCTTTCGGCCCGGCGAATGAGTGATGATGAAATTGAGGTTCAAGTTTCAAATGATGGCGAACCGATTCCGCATGATTCATTGCCGCAAGTTTTCGAACGCTTTTATCGGGTCGAAAAATCGCGTAATCAAAAGACCGGCGGAACTGGATTAGGATTAGCGATTACCCAGCGCATTGTTGAACTGCATCATGGAACGATCAAGGTTGAATCAAATAATCACCTGACAACCTTTGTCATGCGGTTCCCGGTTGAACAACCGTCAAAAGAGGAAAAAGTTGAAGAACTTGACTAGTATTGGAGATTAAGAAATGCATTTAATGGAGAGAATACAGAAAGTTTTAATTGGATTGGTAACGGCAGTAACGGTGTTTGCTGTGGGCGGAGCAGCGGCAGTTCAAGCTGCAAGCTCTTCGGCAATGACAAGGACAAGTTCAGCAACAACTGCTTCATCGAAGACCAAGACTGCTCAGCAGACGCAGGGCTTGCATTTGGACGTTAAGTCAGCGATTGCAATCGATGAGAAAACGGGGCAGATTTTGTATCAGCAAAACGCTGACCAATCAGTTCCAGTTGCTTCATTGTCAAAGTTATTGACACTGTACATCGTTATCCAAGCCGTTCAAGATGGAAAACTTTCATGGAATCAAATGGTTAAGCCATCGAATAATGTCTGCGCTGTCAGTCAGGATACTTCTTTGAGCAATGTTCCGCTTGAACAAGGCAAACAGTATTCAGTAAAAAATCTTTACCAGGCAACTTTGATCTATTCAGCTAACGGGGCAGCGATGGCCCTTGCCCAAGCAGTTGCCGGCAGCCAAAAAAAATTCGTTAACATGATGCGGCAAGAAGCCAAGAAACTTGGAATCAATGACGCGCAAATTTATACCTGCAACGGATTAACGAATAAATTGATGAAGAGTGATGCTTATCCGGGAGTTTCACCGAATGCCGAAAACAAGTTTTCAGCCAAGGATATGGCATTGATTTCAATGAAACTTTTGCAAGAATATCCAGAAATCGTCAAGACTTCAAGTGTGAAGGAAATGAGCTTTAATACTGGCAATCAGCAAGTCCAAATGAAGAACTGGAACTGGATGCTTCCAGGCGGTCAATGTTCATACACCTTACTACCAGTTGATGGGCTTAAGACCGGGACATCCGATGCTGCGGGAGCTTGCTTCGTTGGAACAACGAATAAAGACGGTCACCGGATCATTACGGTTGTTTTAGGCGCATCACACAAAAACGACTCTGACCCGGCCCGGTTTGTTCAGACTCAAAAACTAATGTCGTACATTTATCATACATACAATTACGTAACCTTGAAGAAGGGCCAAAAGACAGCCGCTTTACCTGTATATTATGGAAAACAGGTCAATGTGAAAATTGCGAATGCATCGGCTGAAGGTCTCTGGTTAAAGAAGGGGACGAAAGCTAACAATGTCGCAGTCAAGGTTAACGTGAAGAAGAGCCTGCTTAACAAGAAAGGCAATGCGCTTGCCGCTCCATTATCGAACCATGAAACGGTTGGGACGATGAAGTTTACGGTTGATGGGCAAAACCTTGAAACTGTAAACGGAACGAAGTGCGCGGTTAATGCCCAAACAACGGCCGCCATTAAAAAGGCGAATATCTTTGAGATTGCATGGCGGTGGGTAACCAACCTCTTTTAGTCATGAGTTATTAAGTGCGGATATTGTTCGAAGTATGTTATACTCAAAATATAGGTACTTTTTTATAAATGGAGGTATATTGTGACTAAAGAACAACCACGCTGGTTGGAAGTACTCAAAGTAGCACTTCCGCTTTGCCTAAGTTACATTCCAATCGGTCTTGCATGTGGAGTCCTTCTGCATGCAGCTGGTTTTAATACGATCTTGACGGGCTTAGCGTCAATGCTCGTTTTCTCAGGTGGGGCGCAGTTCTTGATTGCGTCGATGTTAACTGCAAATGCTCCAATGCATACGATTTTATTCATGTTATTCTTCCTTGAATTGCGGTATGCATTGTTAGGGTCAAGTTTGTCACAATATGTTCAAGGAACAAGTAAGAAATTTATTTACTTCTTTGCAATTTCGTTGAACGACGAAAACTATGCGGTTAACTATTTGAAGTTTGCAACTGATAAAGAGTGGTCACCGAATGATGCGATGATGGTTGAACACTATTCTCTTTTATCATGGACGGTTGCAAATGTAATCGGCAGTTTAGTTGGTGGAATGTTACCGAAGATCAACTTGGAAATTGTTGATTTTGCGTTAACATCGTTATTCTTGTACATGATTGTGATGCAGATTCGGAATAAACTCACGATTTTGATCAGTGCTTTTTCAGCTGTTTTGGCAGTCATTTTTATGTGCTTGCTTAAGAGTACGATGGGGCTGGTTGTTGCAACCATCATTGCCTCATTGACAGGGTTTGCGATTGAAAATTACTTACGCAAACATGGTCGTGAGAAAGGGTTCTTGTTGAAGAACATCAAGCCGAATAAGCAGTGATTTTAGGTAGGAGAGTTTGCTATGCATATGTCGAGTACAGATCATTTTATTTTGATCATCTTATCAATGTTGGTTGCGTTAGGACCACGACTGTTGCCAATGAAATTTTTTACAACACGGAAAATCCCGGAATGGTTCAATGAATGGATGAAATATGTTCCGGTTTCGCTGTTTACCGCATTAGTCGTGAAGGATATTTTCATTAATACATCGCACTATACGTTTATCGGATTTGGTCACTTGGCCAAATTGCTTGCAGCGGTCATTGTAATGGTTGTTGCATATAAATCACGGTCAATGGGGCTTTCAGTTGTGTTAGGACTCGCAGCGGTTGCCTTATTGTCAATGGTAATTCCAGGATAATTACATACTAAAAGTTAAGGGTCACTGAATGATTGAAGAGGTCAGATTCAATAAATTCAGTGACTTTTGTTGTATAATTGAGATAGATTTTAAATAGAAAGGTTTAATCGCGATGCAATATTTAAAGGAAAAAATTAAGACATCATATGAAGATGCAGAATTAACAGGATATGTTTTAGATAATTCACCAGAAATTGATGAAAATCGGGTTCGGCCAGCAGTTATTATCTGTCCCGGCGGCGGTTACAAGATGGTTTCTGAACGCGAAGGGGAACCAATTGCCGTAAAACTTTTAGGAATGGGTGCTCAAGCATTCGTGTTGAACTATTCATGCATGCCAGTTCATCATCCAGCTCAATTAGCTCAATTAGCAACGGCCGTTAAAATGGTGCGGGACAACGCCGCTCAATGGCATGTTGATCCAAATAAGATCATTGTGATGGGAACATCTGCTGGTGGTCACTTAGCAGGAATGCTCGCAACAATGTGGAACTCACAAACAATTAAAGACCTTGGATTCGATCCGGAAGATGTTAAACCAAATGGCTTGATTATGGGTTATTCAGTTGTTACAGCTGATCAACAATTTGGCCACCAAGGTTCATTTGATCACTTGTTAGGTGAAGACGCAACGCCAGAAGAACGCGAAAAGTTATCTCTTCAAAAGCATGTTTCAAAGGATACTCCAATGGCATTTATTTGGACAACAACTGAAGATACCACGGTTCCAATGGAAAACAGCTTAATGATGGTTGAAGCTTTGCGGAAGAACGGCGTTAACTTTGAATTCCACGTCTTTCCACACGGTCAACACGGTCACAGTTTAGCAACCAAGGAAACAGCTAACAAAGACGCTCAAATCGTTCCAACGTTGCAAGTTTGGCCAGAATTATTGGAAACATGGCTTCACGAAAACTTTTAATTTAAAGTGAGGAATTTGAATTGCGAAAAAAAGTTCTGATTGGATTAGGGGTTATTCTTCTTGCGATTGTTTTCATCGGCTTCGGGTTTACGAAAAACGTTGAAGTCCAAAAGGAATATGAACAAGCAATGGAACGGGGAATGACCCAAACAAAAAAATGCGAGTATCAGGCTGCAAAGATCAGCTTTCAAAATGCAGCTAAGCGGAAGCAAGATGACCCGCAAGCCGAGCGCAATATTAAACAGCTTGATTTGTATATGAAAGCTAAAACTGCCCTGAATCAGCAAAACTATGATCAGGCCAAAAAGTTTTTTGATCAGGCTGCTGATGCAGATCATGGATTAAACGTTTTAGTTCGACGTTCCAGTGCATATGCGACTGAAATTGAAGAAGCTCAAAGTCAGCTAGCTTCATTTGAAAAAATATATGATGAAGCGGTTGAATGCAATGAAGAAGGGAACTATGCTAAATCAAATACGCTCTTGACTTCAATTCTGAAATATCACGGGATTAAAGAACAGTATTATGATTCGATCTATGCGAAAGCTAAACATTTAAAACATGAAAATGATCAGTTTCTTATGCCAGCGTATCCATTAAAATCAGAACATAAATAAAATGGTTGTGAATCATCACAACCATTTTTGTTTACTTAATTATTGAAAGTGCCGGCCTTCAGAATTGGCGGCATCAACTTTTTTCTTGAAAAACTTGATCCAAACCATTACGGCGAATTCCCAAACTGCTCCGGCTAACAACAAACTGCCGAATGTATCAGTTGGATAGTGAACTCGTAAGTAGATTCGTGAAAGCATAATGAAAACTACCCAGATAACTGCTAGTACTCGAATCAACGTCTGCGTTGTATGATTCTTGATCCGGGGAACAATCAGTGTAAGTAAAAGAAGGACGAATAATGTTGTCCCAAAAACGTGACCGCTTGGAAAACTATAGCCGTGTGCAGGAGCAAGCCGTTGTGCAAGCGCTGGACGCGGCCGGGCAGCGATGTGTTTGAAGACCCATGCGAGACCATTTCCGATGATCAAGGTTCCGAATCCCCAGATTGCAGCGGCGTATTCGCGTTTGAAAAAGACAAATGCCAATACTAAGCACGCAAGGATCAACGAAACAACTGGCGAACCAAAATTAGTGAGAATACTTATTAAAACCGTTAAATGTTCATTAGTGAATGAAAAAACAATTGACTGAACAATATGATCGATCCCATGGACAATTGGACTGTTTAATTTGACCAATAAAAGGAGAATCAAAAAGATGATCGCATAGACCGTTGCTAAAATCGGTCGATTTTTGTTTTCTTTCAGGTCCAAGAAGTTTCACCTCAATTAATAATAAAATTACATTTAATATCTTACCATTATCTCGCAGGATTTTTGTTAATTAAAGTTGTTTTTTTATGATTTTTTAAATTATGATAAAAATAATCAAATCAAAGGACAGAGGAAATGCAATATCTTATTTATAAAACTGATTCAAAAAAGGAAACTGCTGGAAATGTCTTGCGGCAAAATGGAATTAGTGGAAGAACGTTAAAGAAAATTCGGCAAGGTGCAGGACGGATCCTTAATGGAGAAAAGGTGATCACCGAACGCACGAAGCTCAACGGTCAAGCAACCCTGATTTTGGATTTGAAACCGGAACAACCGGATCCGAATGTTGCTCAAAGTACGTTACCGATTGAAATTATTGCAGAGGACCAATATTTTTTAGCACTTAATAAGGATGCACAAACGACAAGCGTTCCCGGACCGGCGAATTCAACAACAACATTAGCTAATCGGGCGTTGGGGTATGCGCAGCAGCAGTCACAATCGTATGTTCCGCATATTCTGACGCGGCTAGATTTTGATACTAGTGGAGTGGTTCTATTTGCCAAAAGTAATTTTATTCAAAGCATGGTCCAGGATCAAATCACTAATCATACGATGAAAAAGGAATACCTTGCAGTTGTAAGCGGCGAGCTTCCGGATGAACATGGAATGATCGATCTTCCTTTAAAAAAAGAAAGTTATGAAAGTGCGCGGCGAATCGTTGCTCCGGATGGGAAGCCTTCGCAAACTGAATACTGGGTTCAGGAACGCTTTAAGAACGCGACGATGATCAGGGTTCGGTTGCATACCGGACGGACACATCAAATTCGCGCTCACTTTGCCCATCTTGGATTTCCGTTGATCGGGGATGAGCTTTATGGCGGACCAACGCAATTAATTCACCGGCAAATGCTACACGCGGCCCATTTAGAATTGGTCAATCCGTTTACTGGTCAGCCTGAAAGCTTTAATGCTTCATTGCCGGATGACTTTCAGGACGCATTGACTCATTTACGAAAAAATCAGGCTTAATTGGGGCTTTAAATTAAGCCCGTTTCTGATATAATGAATGCGAATTAAAAAAATGAGGTGAAATCAATGACACCTAAAAAAGAAGACTATTTAAAAATTATCTTTGAACTAGGCGGTCGGAAAAAGAAAGTCTCAAACAAGCAGATTTCAATGAGTTTGAATGTTGCAGCCGGATCAGTAACAGAAATGGTGCGTAAGTTGGTGAAAGAGGGGTTAGTTCACCATGAACCTTACGGGGGAATTTCATTAACTGCGAACGGGGTGCAGATTGCCGAAGAGTTGATTCGGCGGCATCGTTTGTGGGAAACCTTTTTGGTTACAAAATTGAACTATTCATTGCAGGATGTTCATGAAGATGCTGAAGTGCTTGAACACGCAACGAGCGGGAATTTAATGGATCATCTGGATGAGTTTTTAGGTCATCCGCAACGCTGCCCGCACGGCGGCGTTATTCCGGATAAAAATGGCGATTATGAAGAAGATAGCCATGATATTTTGATGGATGTTTCGGATGGCTCAACCGTTGAAGTTGATCGTTTTATTGACAATCATGATTTATTGACATACTTAGCAGGGGTTAAATTAAAATTGGGTGAACGGATCAAGGTTTTAGCTCACAAGCCATTTGAAGGACCGATTGAGATCGAAGTGGAAGAGACCGGTGAAAAAATGGGAATCGGCTATAAGGCGGCCCACTATATTTTTGTTAAATAAAAATGAATTAAACTCCGAATGAGGCATTGACGACGGTCATGCCTCATCGTTTTATTCTGCAGAAAGTAACGAGGTGAAAAGGATGGAGGATGCAAATTTAATTATCGATACGGTCTTATTGGCTGGCAAGATCATGATCGAAAATGGAGCAGATATGGCCCGGGTCGATGATACTTTACAGCGGATCGCGCGGAATGCTGGAATTCAAAGTCCGCGAATTTTCGAAACAACAACGGGAATCATGATGTCGATTCAGGGCGGTGAAAATTCGCAGGTCGAATCGATCGACAAACGGCGGATCGACCTTGAACGGATTTCGCGGGTCAACGATGCTTCCCGAGCATTTCAAGCGAAAAAATTAACGTTGCAGCAAATGTACGACCGATTGGTGATTCTCGATAAGTCAACCCCTGATTTTCGCCCTGTTTTGAAAGTGATTGCGGCAGCCTTAATTGGCGGAACGTTGGAAGTTGTTTATGGCGGCCGGTGGTCAGATATGTTGTTGACGATGGGAATTGCTGCTTTAGGATATACCAGTTATGTGATTTTAAACCGGTTCTTTAGAACGGAATTTGCCAGTGAATTCATTGCGGCAATGGTAATTGGAATTTGTGGAATCAGCGCCGTCAAGGCTCATTGGGGAATGAATATGGGAATGATCATTACTGGTGGAATCATGCCGTTGGTTCCAGGAGTGTTGCTAACGAATGCCGTGCGCGATCTGCTTGCTGGTCATATTTTAAGCGGCGCATCCCGAATGATTGAAGGATTGATCACTGCATGCGCGCTTGGAATGGGAATTGCATTGGTTTTGCGGTTTAGTTAGGAGGTTGGTTGAATGAATATTTTACCGATTACGGGTGATGGCCTACTTATTCATTTTCTTTTTAGCTACATTGCAACGATGGGGTTTGGGATTTTGATCAACATTCCGCATAATGCGCTGTTGGGATGCGGGGCCGTCGGCAGTTTAGGCTGGATGACATATATTTTGATTTTTCACGCCCATTTAGGAACGATGCTTGCTAATTTAAGCGGGGCGTTAGTTGTCGGCCTGGGAGCAGCCATTATGGCGCGTGCAAAAAAAATGCCGATGATTTTATTCAACGTTCCGGGAATGGTGCCCCTGGTTCCAGGAAGCCAATCGTATAAAGCAATTTATAACTTTGCATTTGGAAGAAACAGCATTGCCTTGCATTACCTTGTACAAGTTGCTATGATTGCAGGCGCGATTGCAATGGGCTTTTTCCTTGCCGAAATGATTACCCGCATGTATTACCGAATTAAAGGGTCAGTAAAGAATAAGGCAGTTTAAGAAAGCAAAAAAGGTTGCGGCTTAAGCCGCAACCTTTTTAATATTGTCCTTGATATTGAGGTGTTTGATATGTTTGGTATGTTTGTCCGGTCGAAGTAGTCGCATCATTCGAATTTCCGGTCCCTTCAAGCTGATTTGGCGATTCAAGGTCAGTGCCTTTCAAAGTATCACCGGTTTCGGCATGCGGTAAATCAAGTGCTTTCCGCAAGACATCCGTAATTTCCTGTTTGTTTTTCCGGCTTGCAACTTCAAAATCAGCTTCACCGATTACCTGAGTTGTTCCTTGAAGGTGGGTTGATTTCATGTGGTGAGTTGCTACCCGGTATTTCATGTTCAAGGAGACCATGTTGTTAAAGGACAAGTCAGTGCGTAACTGTTTCGATAACGAATTCAAGAAGTCATCGTTTAACAAACTGGTTAATTGAACTCCCTTAAACGCCAAGGCCATGATAACTTGTCGTTGCCGGTTTTGGCGTCCGTAATCCCCTAATGGATCTTGATCACGCATCCGGCAGTATTGTAAGGCTTCAGTCCCATTCATGTGGGTCTTTTTACCTTTTACAAAATTGTATCCGGCAAACGAAAACGACAGCAACGGTTTAATGTCAACGCCGCCGACGGCATTGATCAATCCTTCCAAACCGCCCATGTTGATCGTAGCGTAAAAATCGATCGGAACGTTGAGGTATTTTTGAACGGTTTTGACCGCCGTTGCTGAACCGCCGTAAGCATATGCCGAGTTTAATTTACTTGGATAGTACTGTTCATAACCGTTGATTGCAACCAGGGCGTCGCGCGGCAGACTAACAAGGGTCATGGTTTTATCTTTCGGGTTTAAAACGCAAACCATCATTGTATCAGTCCGTCCCTTAAACGACCGTCCAAGCGCTCCGGTATCGGTTCCCATCAGCAGAATTGAAATCGGTTTGCCTTCTTTAAGTAACCGATCAACATCGCGCTGTTTCTTAACGCTGTTCGGGGCATAAACGGAATCGGCCGCTTTTCGGGCATTTAAGTAGTGTTCGTGTAGCACATGCCCACCAATTCCGAGTACAATTACTAAGATCAGTAAAATCCAAAAGAAAATTGTTTTTTTGCGTGATTTTCTTCGGGGACGCGAAATCATTTCTTCGCGCTCCAACTCATCAGGTTGGTTTTCAAATTCTTCATGTTGTGAGCGATGTAAACTCATAAGGGTTCCTCCCTCATAAAAAAATAAGGTCGCATTTAACGACCTTGAATGATTGCAAAGTCAAAATAATCTACTAGAATCAATTTGACCTCATTATATCATGAATATTGATTTTAATGGTCAGCATGGCCAAGGAAGAAACTAATCAGTAAGATTACTAAAACGGCGGTGGTTACGATCGTATACAACTTATCGTGTTCCTTAAAGAACGTGTAGATCGAAGTTGCAACCCGCAATGCGGGGGTCAAGATTAATAAGAAGATTCCGCCCATCATAATTGCATATGGTTTTAACTGAATAATTCCTTGGCAAATCGCCGTTAATGTTGTTGGAAATGTTCCACCAGGGTATCCAGTTGAGTGTTTAACTACCATTAAAATGTAGCCAATCAGCATTACGACTGCAGCGGTTGCAACGCCGACTCGCATGATCTTCCCGATAATGATTTCCATGTGGTTCATTTCTTCTTGGGTTCTTTTATCCATTTTCATCTTAAATCGTCACCCCAAACGCTTTGAATGCCATTTGTAATCCTAAGTATGCCAAAATTGGAACGAAGATGATCCGCAACCATCTTGAAGGCATGTGTTGCATGATTCGGCTTCCGAGAGCGGCACCGACAATGATTCCCAGTGACAATGGAACCGCGATATCTGGCCGAATTGAGCCGTTAAAGAAATAGATCGTTGCACTTGCAGCGGCGGTAACGCCCATCATTAAGTTACTTGTTGCACTTGATGGCTTTAACGGCATCTTCATTACATTATCAAGAGCCATGACTTTAAAGGCTCCTGAACCGATTCCGAGCAGACCGGATGCAAGACCGGCACCGAACATGATCGTCATCCCACCAGGAACATTTTCAACTTCATAATCGACTTGTTTGTGGAGGTTCTTGTCATAATATGAGTTATTCAGTTTTAATTTTTCAGCCAGTTTGTCTGGCGTTGCCCGGTGAAGGACCTCTTTTCCAGAACGTAATTTACGAACCATGTTCCAGCTTGCAAATAAAAGCAGGCATCCGAATAAGAAGTAAAGGATCGCCGGATTGAAGACCCCGGTTAAAAGGGCCCCAACAATGGCTCCAACACTGGTAGCAAGTTCAAGGAACATTGCGACCCGTAAATTCAACACATCATCTTTCAAAAACGCAATGGTTGAACCTGAACTCGTTGCAATTACGGCAATGATACTTGCCCCGATCGCATACTTGATTGGAAGGCCCATTCCTAAAGTAATAATTGGTGTGATGATCATTCCCCCACCAATTCCTAAAATTGCTCCCATGGTCCCGGCAGAAAGACCAATCAGCAACATTAAAAATGCTGTATGCATAATTAAATTCCTTCTCTCATTTTGTTTCCTTTTAAATCCTAACATTAAACTTTCATAAAGAAAAATATTTATTTGTTGTGATAGATATGCAAAAATTGTATATGATAATAGAGAGTAATTATTTTAGGGAGTTAAATTATGAATTTAAAACAATTGGAGTATTTTATTGCAGTTGCCGAGGAAAAGCAGGTTACAGCCGCAGCTAAACGGCTTAACATTGCGCAACCACCGTTGAGTTATCAACTGAAACAGCTGGAAAAGGAACTCGGAGTTCAGCTGCTTAAACGAACGGCGCATGGAGTTCAGCTGACCCCGGCTGGAAGTACGCTGGCTGAATATGCGAAGCAAATCGTTGATTTAACCAAGATCACGGAGTATAAAGTCAAAAATATCGACCAGGGATTTTTAGGAACGCTTCGAATCGGAGCAACGTCAACTAGCGGTGGCGTTTTACCAAATGACCAGGCCGCAGAGCTTATCAAAGCATACCCGGGGGTTAAGTTTGAGTTAAGCGAAGGTAATACCTATCAGTTACTGGATCTTTTAAATAAGAATTTGATCGATGTGGCGGTTTTGCGAACTCCATTTAACCGGGAAGGCCTTCAAGTGCGGATGTTTCCGGCTGAACCGATGATGGCGATCATTCCAGAACGCTTATTGACAACTGATTTAGTGAAACGGAAAAGCATTTCGATTGAAAAATTGAGCACCTTACCGCTGATCGTCTATCGCCGGTTTAAGATCATTATCAAAGATTCCTTTGAACATCGGGGACTGCAACCGACTTTTGCGCTTGAATGCGACGATGCCCGGACTGGAATTCGGTGGGCTGAAAGGGAAATCGGAGTCGCCTTGGTTCCCGCAACGTGTGCTCAACGGTATGCGACTTCGCAAGTGAAACTGATTCCTGTTCGACATGAAGCATGGCAAACAAACCTTGCCCTTGTGTGGAAGACTGATCAGCAGCTATCGCCGGTTTTAGCAAAATTTATAAATTGTTACAAAAATGATACCATTAAGAATAAAGAGAAAGGATGATCACATCAATGACGTATTATTGTGAAAAGTGCGGTCACAAGCTCGATGAAAATGAACGGCGCTGTGCCTTTTGCGGGGCGGTTCAAAAACGGTTTTCCGATCAGGATTATGAAACGAAAAAATGTAAAAAGTGCGGTAAAGATATTTATGTCAATGCTAACTTTTGTCCGTATTGCGGAACTGACCAAGCAATTTTAAACCTAAATGAAGACCTTAAACGCGACGATGCCGATCAAAAGGCAACGTCAAATTCAAATTCGAATTTAACTTCTGAACAAAAACTTGCTCAAGGATTAATGAATACGAACTTTGATGATCAGGATTCGCTGAATAATTTTATGAAGCAGATGCAAGATGCCGGAATCAAGGTCCGGGTCATCAAGCCAGAAGAAAAAAATGAAACCGGTAAGCCAGGATTGATTGCTTCAACGAAGCTGTTTTTCCGGGACATGTTCAAAGTTAATAAGCGGCTTGGAGTCAATGACTTCTGGTGGGGCTTTTTCGGTTTCTTCCTGATTTGTATGGTTGCTGCCATGTTATTATCTGAATTGCTACCATTTTTTAAGATTCCAATGACAATGAAGACGATGTTCAAGCTTTCAGCTGGCGTTTCAGTCGTTTTTCGTCTCGGGGTCTTGACCGCGATCATTCGACGGTTGCATGATATCCAAATGCCAGCGTGGTTTGTAATTTTGTGGTTTATTCCGATCGCTCAATTTTTCATTTGGTTTATTTGCATGATGGGGCCGCGATTGGATAACAACCCATATACGTTTAATGTCGAAGATTGGAAAAAACGGCAAAATAAATTTTAAAAAAGAGTAAATTAGACTTGATTTAATAAGAATTAAAAGCGATAATAATTACATCGAAGAGAGGTCGCACTGCTTATCAGTAGCCTTCATGAATTGCTAAAGCAATGATGATTGAAGGTGAAAGGAATCGGTGCCGAAGTGATTGATTGCTTTAGAAGTCAACCGCTGGGGTCTAGCTTAAGAGGCTAGGAACTGTCGCAGTGAAAACATTGCGGAGCGCTATCGAAAGTCTATTATTATGATATTTTTTAATTTTAAATTTAAAAATTTTAGTCTTAGTAGAACTTCAACGCGCATGCTTCGGACTGCGCGTTTTTATTTTGCTTTGTAGTGATTGAATCTGTGCTCTTTGACCGGATATATATTAGGAGGTTAAAGTTATGGCAGAGGAAAATCAAGTTAAGCGATCATTAAAGACTCGTCATTTGTCGATGATCGCGTTAGGTGGAAGTATTGGAACCGGGTTATTTGTTGCGAGTGGATCGGCAATTTCACAAGCAGGACCTGGTGGAGCAATCGTTGCCTATATCGGAATCGGGGTCATGGTATATTTCTTAATGACTTCATTGGGTGAAATGGCAACGTACCTTCCCGTTTCGGGATCATTTGCAACGTACTCGCGGCGCTTTGTTGATCCCGCATTAGGGTTCGCAATGGGCTGGAATTATTGGTTTAACTGGGCAATCACGGTCGCAGTCGATGTTTCAACGTGTGCGCTGGTTTTGAAGTTCTGGTTCCCCCACGTTCCGGGATGGGTCTTTAGTTTATTTGCCCTGTTGCTTGTATTTTTGATCAATGCGATATCGGTTAAGTCGTTTGGGGAAACGGAATACTGGTTATCGTTGATCAAGATCTTAACGGTTGTTATTTTCCTTGCAGTTGGGGTCTTAACGATTTTCGGGATCCTTGGCGGCAAGGCAACGTATTTACACAACTTTACATATAGGAAAGCTCCATTCGTTGGTGGAATTCCAGCAGTTTTGAGCGTTTTCGTTGTTGCTGGATTCTCATTCCAAGGAACTGAATTAGTTGGGGTAACGGCCGGTGAATCAGAAAATCCGGCAGAAAGTGTTCCAAAAGCAATTAAGCAAGTCTTTTGGCGGATCTTGTTGTTCTATATCTTATCAATTTTTGTAATTGCGGCAATTATTCCATATACAAGTAAGTATTTGCTTGGTTCAAGTGCTTCGGATATTGCAATCAGTCCGTTTACATTGGTCTTCAAGCGTGCCGGATTAGCCGCCGCTGCCAGCGTAATGAATGCGGTTATTTTGACATCCGTGTTATCATCTGCCAACTCCGGAATGTATGCTTCAACGCGGATGTTATATTCAATGGCTCAGGATGGGGATGCTCCAAAGATTTTTGCCAAGGTCAATAAGCGTGGAGTCCCAATGGCTGCATTGCTTGGAACAGCTTTTGTTGGCTTGTTAACATTCCTGACAAGTATTTTTGGAAATCAAATTTATCAATGGTTGGTTGCTGCCAGTGGATTGACCGGCTTTATTGCATGGGTTGGAATTGCAATTTCACATTACCGGTTCCGGCGGGCATATGTTGCTCAAGGACGCGATGTCAATGATTTAGTTTATAAGGCAAAGTGGTTCCCGTTTGGACCAATTCTCGCATTAATAATGTGTATTCTTGTGATTATCGGTCAAGATTTACAAGCTGTCGCTCATTTTGATTGGAAGGCAATGCTTGTAACGTATATGTCAGTTCCATTGTTCTTGATTTTATTCTTCTATTACAAGATCAAGCATCATACGCACATGATTCCGCTTGAAGAGGTTGATTTAACAACGCCGGATATCAAGCAGGATTTTGATGAGGAAGATGACACCTTGGTTGAAGATCACTAGACTTGATTAATTATAGGTAAAAGGTTAAAATGAATTTGAAATAATTAAAACGTCATGGATCGCCATAAGTAGGTACACAGAGAAGCGGTGGGTGGTGTGAACCGTTACCGAAACTCCAGCTTTCTAAACGACGGGCAGGCAATGCTGCACGGGAGACCGTTATTAAGTTGAGTGTGTTATTTTGCATGCATTTGGAAAATAACAAAGTTGGGTGGTACCGCGAATAAGTCTTTCGTCCCATAGGTGGATGAAAGGCTTATTTTTTAATTATTTTAGAAAAATTATCGGAGGAAGTTAAAATGTTAGATATTCGCCAAATTCGGAAAAATCCTGATGAATAC
The DNA here is from genome assembly GCF_030518115.1 of Ligilactobacillus sp. 110_WCHN. Classification (NCBI taxonomy): domain Bacteria; kingdom Bacillati; phylum Bacillota; class Bacilli; order Lactobacillales; family Lactobacillaceae; genus Ligilactobacillus; species Ligilactobacillus sp. 110_WCHN. Next base: position 1,460 of record NZ_JAULLI010000012.1, on the reverse strand, counting down.
AAGAAACGTTTAGGAACTCGGGGAGTTGAACCTGAAAAAATTGATGCTTTGTTGGAAAAAGATAAAGAACGGCGTGACTTACTAGTTGAAGCTGAAAACTTAAAGAAACAACGGAATGATGTTTCAGCTGAAATTGCAAAGGCTAAGCGGAACAAAGAAGATGCAACTGCTCAAATTGAAAAAATGCGGGAAGTTGGAACTCGAATCAAAGCTTTAGATGAAGATTTGGATCGGGTTGAAGCTGAAGAACAAGACATTGCATCACGGTTACCAAACTTGCCAAATCCAACGGTTCCAGTTGGCTTGACTGAAGCAGAAAGCGTTGAATTATATAAGGTTGGAAAACCAACTGAATTCGATTTTGAACCGAAGAATCACTGGGATATCGGCGAAGATCTTGGAATTTTAGATTTCGAACGGGCTGCTAAGGTTTCAGGTGCCCGGTTTGTTTACTATTTAGGAGCCGGGGCAAAGTTGGAACGGGCCGTTTACAACTTTATGCTTGATGAACATGCTAAGGAAGGATTCACGGAAGTTCTGCCACCATACATTGTGAATGCTGCTTCAATGTATGGAACAAGTCAATTCCCGAAATTTAAGGAAGATGTTTACCAAGTTAATGGGGAAGATATGACGTTAATTCCAACAGCAGAAGTTCCACTGACGAACTACTACCGGGATGAAGTCATTCCGACTGAAAAGCTTCCAGTCTACTTAACAGCGTTAACTCCATGCTTCCGTTCAGAAGCCGGAAGCGCTGGCCGGGATACTCGGGGATTAATTCGGATGCACCAATTCAATAAGGTTGAAATGGTTAAGTTTACGAAACCGGAAGATTCATATGATGAATTAGAAAAGATGACTAAGTGTGCAACTAACATTTTGGATAAATTGGGATTGCCATATCATGTAATTACTTTATCATCAGGTGACATGAGTTTTAGTGCTGCGATGACGCATGATATTGAAGTTTGGATGCCTGCGCAAAATAAATACCGTGAAATTTCAAGCTGTTCAAACTGTGAAGACTTCCAGGCACGCCGGTCACACATTCAATACCGTGATGAAAATGGTAAATTACAATTCGTTCATACATTAAACGGTTCTGGATTAGCTGTCGGACGGACCGTAGCTGCAATTCTTGAAAATTATCAAAACGAAGACGGCAGTGTAACGATTCCAGAAGTTTTGCGTCCATACATGCATGGAATGGAAAAGATCACTTTAGAAAACAACAAATAATTGACGTTTACTTAAAAGGTTGAGCTGGTGGCTCAACCTTTTTTTATTTAAGAAAAAGTTATCAAAATTTAAAAAAAGTGATTGACGAAAAGAAAGGAAGCTAGTAATATAATAAATGTTCGCAAGAGATGAATGATTTGATAATTTATTTTAATGAAGATGGTTGACATCGATTTATTAAATTGATATTATTAAACAGTTGTCTTTTGACAAAAGTT